>CAVIVB010000262.1:0-2798 GCA_963645785.1 bacterium | reverse complement strand
CAAGATTTTTAAAATTCTTGCCAAGATTAACCTAAATTCTCCCCTGGAAACACCTGACGAAAGCCCCTCCCCCACCAAAACTGCCGCGCCAAGTGACGAAAGGTGCTTGAAATCTGCCGCGTCCCAACATCACCTGTCCCGCGTTTTGCCGCGGGGCGCTCTGTCGCCCCGCTATAACAGTCCTGCCCTCCGCGTAAGCCCAGCGGGGGAACGGGGGCAACGCCCCCGAAACCTTGGGCCATATCATTGAACCCGAATCACCATCCCCGATGTCTTCAGCGAAAACACCCACTGATTCGCCGGAAGTCCGTTTGCAGGCCCCGCCGAAACAACATCACTATTCGTCAAAACCGATGCCTCCGTCGTCAAACCATACGGATGCTTCTTTCCATAAACATCGCCTTTCGGGAACATCTCCCAATACTTGTCCTGCACCGTCGTATCGAGTTTATCCCACGGCGTCACATACTTCGTGTTAGAAATAAATTCAGACCACTTCTTCGTCCCTTCCGCCGCCACATAAAACCGAATGTAATACGGCAAATGCACCTCGCCCCAAACCGTCACATCCTGACTCTTCCCATTGACCTCGCGCTTAGCCGTGGACGTACTCATAAAAAGCCCGCTCGTCCCATCAAACATTTCGCCTTCAAAATGGACCGAATACGACTTTGGAACCGCCCTGCCCGCATTCATCAAATCGCAATGCGGATAGCGTATCCCATAAAACGCACCATTCGCGGCACTTTTCACATTCGGCCCCACCCACAAATCAAACGGCCCATCATAGTCATACCCAATCCCGCCATAACGCTCACGGAACATACTCGATGGAATCGTCCGAATGCCAGGCCCAAGCCGCACTTCAGGCCCAACTTTCGTACTCCACGTCATAAAACTCGACCCCACCGTCGTCTCCACGCTCTCCCCCGCGGCATTGGTCGCAAAACCAATCTTCAAACTCCCCGTCAACGACTGATTCCACTTGAACGCCTGCTCACCTATATTCGTCACGGACGTGGGCAAGAACGGTGTCACCGTCTTCACCCCACCATAATTCTCAAAGATATTATTCCCAATAATTTCCAATGTCTCAGGAAAACGCACCTCGGTAAATGTCCCAAATGCCTTATAAGCATACGGACGAATCGCAATAATCTTCCCGCCACCATAAATCGGCTTCGAAAGGTCCAACACCTTATCCTTGCGCGTATACACCATCATCGCCGCCGCCGTCAACCCTTCGCGCGGACCAATCGCCTCAATCGTCGTCTCCAAGTCCGTCAGCGTCCCATCCCGATAGAAGAAATAATTCGATGTCAATTTCGGCCTCAGCGCCTTAAACCCACTCGCCTTCACGGTAATCGTGGTGTTCATCTTGTCACTTTCCGCGACATCCCCTTCCCAGCCACCAAACGTCACACCCTCCACAGGCGCAATCGTCACCGTCACATCCGTCTCGTCGGCATACGTCCCGTCCTCCCTCGGCGCGGGCGACAACGTCACTGGCGCCAAATCCGTATCCCCATTCGCCACCTCAATCACATTCTCCTTGATCGTGGCCCCATTCGTCAAAATATACGACCGCGGCATCCCGCTCGTCACCGCAACCGTAATCCCCACAGGCTCCTGCGCCGCTTCCCCATACCGATTCGTATACGCCACCTTATCCTTCTCCGCGCAACTCGCCCACGGCGTCATCTTCGCCGGGTCCGCCATAAACGCCGCCCACTTCACATTATCCCCAGGCACAATCAAGCGCAACTTCAACTCGCCAATGTTCCCAAATACATTCCCATTCCCAAGCGAATAATGAATCCACCCATTAAATGTAATTTCCTTCGTCGTGGACGAAAACATATAATAGTTCTGCCCACTCCACCCTAACTGCCGATTGTAAAACGTGAAATCTTTCGTCCGCCGAAACACAAAGTTCGTCACGCCCGATCCACCAAAATTCTCCAAAATGTTCGTCACATTCTCACCAAACTCCACATACTTCAAGTTCGAAATCCCGCCCAAATTATAAATGAACGTCGGCACCGTATGCGCCCCAGGACCAAACTTCAACGACGAAATCTTCGTCCCCTGAAATGCGAAGTTTCGATTCGATGCATCATACGGAATATCCACCCACCGCGGCTTCCCATCTGCCCCCACTCCATCGCCAATCACCACCGCATTCGTCAACGCCGAACACTCCTGAAACACATACTTCTGCAAATTCGTCACACTCCCCGGAATACACGGCTCCACCACCTCGAGCGCCGTGCACCTATAAAACGCACTATCTCCCAACACTTCCAACCCCTCGGGCAATTTCACATACGTCAAAGCCTTGCATTCCTTGAACGCCGCGCCCCCAAGCACTTTCGTGCTTTCTGGCAAATAAGCCTTCTGCAAGGTCGCCTTGAGACCCGAAAAACCTTGAACCTTCTGAATCTCAGGAAGCCCCGTTGGCATCGCGGCACTTCTCAAATCAAGCTCGGTCAATTCGCCCGTCCCCGCCGTCCGCAAACTCAAAACACCTTCATCCGTCAAGGCGAGCGTCGTCGCCGTCACAGTATTCGAGATGATGTAATATTTACCCTTTGCTTCATAGGAAGACATTTCCCATTCTGCCCCATTCGCGGCAAAAATAACCCCTGCGCCAATCGCGAGAAAAGCGCAAACCCTAGTAAATACTGGTGTCTTCATGTTTTTGAACCCTTTTACGACTTAGATACCGCCTATTATACCATATTTTTTTTTTCTAGGTCAATCCCCTATTTTTGATTAGTTATAAATCAAATCTGCCG
>CAVIVB010000261.1:0-2799 GCA_963645785.1 bacterium | reverse complement strand
AAAAAAATGGTATAAGATGAGGCATCAAAGGCGGGATAGGTTTTGTCGGTGAGTAGCCGATGAGACGGAAGCCCAATAAAATAAGGAGATACTCGAAATGAAGTGCAAGTGGATGAGAAGTGCCGCGGTGGTCGCGGGGGTTATTTTTGCCGCGAATGTGGCAATGGCAGAAGTGAAGTGGGTTTATGATTCCGCGGCAAAAACGTTGACGGGGATTCCCTCTGAAGGGGAAACGGCGACGGTGTTCAATTTGACGGATGCGGGCGAGTTGACGCAAAAGGCGAAGGGGACGCAGAAGGTGATTGATTTGAGAAGTGCCGCGCTGCCGAGTGGAATGCCGTCCATTAAGAAGATGGGGAAGATTCGCGGCAATAATTTTGAGGCGCTTTATATGCCCGAGACGGTGGAAGAGATTGCAGATGGATTTTGTAATTTCAAGAGTTGGGAGCTCAATAATTTGAAGGCCGTGTATTTTCCTGATGAGATTGCGCTCAAGACGATTCCGTACCAGGCGTTTTATTATTCGAAAGTGACGAATGTGGTGGTGTTGTCGAAGGGGATTCGTGAGATTGGGAAGGAGGCGTTTGTTGCGTGCGCGGCGCCTGAAATTCATTTACCTTCCAAATTGGAGATTATTCGGGAAAGTGCGTTCAGTTCGTGTGCGGCCCAGCATATTGAGCCATGCATTCCTGGGAGCGTGACGAATATTGGGATTTTTGCGTTTGTTGGTTGTTCGATGACGAATGAGGTGAGGGTTGGATTTGGGAAAAATGAAAAGACGGGAGAGCCGTTGTGGGTTGAATTTGAAGTTGGGGAGAATGATAAGAGTTGGGCGTTTTCAAATGCGGGATCGAAGTCGATTAAGTTTGGTCCAGGCGTGCGGCATGTGCCGCGGATTTATTACACGGGTTCTTGGGAGGATAATTTGGAGTCTGTTGAGCTTGGGGAGAATGTGCGGACGCTCAATGATGTTTATCAGTTGGCGACGAAGATGACGAATTTTGTGTCGCTGGCGACAAACGATTTGACGATTTTGGATCATGGCGATGTGAACTATGCGACATTTCGTGCGGGGACACTGAAGGAAGTGACGCTGAATGGGTGGCTTGATTTTTCGTGTGGGTCGGGTTATATATTTCCAGCAAGTACTGCGTTGACGATGCGTTTTTTGGTGCCGGGGAATAATGTGAAGTGGGCGGCGTTTATTGCGGACGAGACGAAAGTTTTGCCGTGGGCGAAGTGTTCATCGACGGATAAGAGTACATACACGAAGAATTTTGGGGCAGATGCGGTGGAGCCGGCGGGGATTACGATTGAAGGTCCGAGTGGGTATACTCGGGTTTATATTGTGACGAATCAGGTGGGGCTGACGGGGAGCCTTGTGAAGATTGGGGAATGTGCCGCGGGATTTGGGACGGTTGAATGTACGCCGCGTGCGAATGAGAAGGGGCTTTATACGGAAGGGGAGAATGTGACGATTAGGTTTGTGCCGGAGGCGGGTGTGACGTTTACGGGATGGGAAGGGGACGTTGCAGAAGAAGACAAGATGAAGGAAGAGATTGTGGTTGCGGCCAGTGGGGTGAAGAATGTGAAGCCGACGTTTACGGCGAACTATCTTGTGTATGATGAGGAGGCGAATGAATTGACGGATGGACAGTGGGTTGCGATGACGACGGGGACGCGCGAGGCGTTGACGGTGGGGAATATCAAGCGGTTGGTGCATACGGGGATTACGCGGCAGAATTTGGCGACGGCCGAATTTACGATGGATTTGACAATGCCGATTTTGGGTGGTGGCACGATTGTTGGGATTAATCAGTTGGGAAGTTTGAAGGCGTATTTGAAGGGTTTGACGTTGCCCACGACATTGCGTAATTTGGGGTATGGCGTTTTTAGGAATTATAAACTGGCGATTGAGCCTTTCTTGCCGGACAGCGTGACGAATGTGGAGGCGGATGCGTTTGTGGAAACGGCGATTGCGAAGAACTTTCGTTTGGGTTTTGCGAAAGATGATGCGGGGAATGTGATTGAAACGAAGATTGGGAATCAGATGTTTTTGCGGGGCGGGGCGAAGACGGGTCCGAAGGTGGAATTGGGGCCTGGGATTTATTCGATTCCGATTTCGGCGTTCAATCAGGGGTCAAATAAGGAGGCGTTTGGTAGTTCGTGTGAGGAGGCGCTGGATATGTGGATTGGCGAGAATGTGACGAATGGCGCGGCGGCGGCGATGCTCAATATCGGTGGGACGAATAAGGCGGTGACGATTCATTATCAGGGGGATATGTTTGATGGGTCGAGCGGGATGTTCTTTAATAAGGTGTTGGAGAATAAGGTGTGGACGAGTTGGGGGGCGGAGTTGGAGCCGTATCGGATGCGGTTTTATGTGGGCGCGGATGGGTGCCGCAAGTGGCATGCGTTTTTGGCGGATACGACGAAGGTGACGCCGTGGGCAAGTTTGGACAAGGACATTCAGGCGAAATACTTGGAATGGTTCCCTGAGGCGACATTTGGGAAGAAGCGGCCGTATGGTTTGACAACGGATGCGGCGGTGATGACGAATGGGATAGAGAGCGCGTATGGGTTGCCAGCGAATCAGTGGGTGTTTTCATTGAAGGCGTCTGGGTTTGTGCTTCGGGTGCAGTAGGGGGCGCGGCGGATTTTTTGGGGTGGTCAAGCACAGCTTGACCATCGACGCTAGGAGGCGATGGGCGCGAGCAGCCGCGGCAAAACGGGGAAACAACGACAACGGGGACTTGCAGCCCCCGCGCCCCCGCGAAGGTGAAGACGAGCTTTTGGGGC
>CAVIVB010000260.1:0-2801 GCA_963645785.1 bacterium | reverse complement strand
CCAACCCGGTGCAGGTGTATCATGTGATATGTGAGTTCAGAGAAATTACATGTTCGAGAAGAACTGGAAGCTTGCGTAGGCATCTTCGCCATGTTCGCAGAGGTCGAGGCCTTTCAATTCGGTCTTCTCGCTGACGCGTAGCATTTTCGCACGTTTCAAGACATAGAAGAGGATCAAGCCAAGCCCAAACGCCCAGAGGCAGGTCATCCCGACGCCAATCATTTGAATGCCCAAGAACTTGAATCCGCCACCATAAAAGAGCCCCGCGAGCTCATTGCCATAGCCAAGCGAAGTCGGCGCGGCAAAAAGTCCCACCGCAATCGTGCCCCACACGCCATTCACGCAATGGACGGACACCGCGCCAACCGGGTCATCCACATGTATCTTATCGAAGAAAAACACGCTCAACACAACCAAAACGCCACCAATGGCGCCAATCAAAAGTGCCGCGTTCGGTGTCACCAAATCGCATGGAGCCGTAATCGCGACAAGCCCCGCAAGCGAACCGTTCAAGGCCATGGTGAGGTCAGGCTTGCCCATAATAATCCAGGCCGTGAAAAGTGCCGCGCAAGTGCCCGCGCACGCCGCCAAGTTTGTTGTCATCGCCACACGACTAATCGAACCAATGCCCGCCGTATAACTCGCCGGATTGAATCCAAACCAGCCAATCCACAACAATAAGACGCCCAATTCACCAATCACCAAGTTGTGGCCTGGAATCGGATTGGCCTTACCATCGTGACGATATTTGCCAATCCGCGGCCCCAGCAGGATCGCGCCCGCAAGCGCCAACCACCCACCGACCGAATGCACCACCGTCGACCCCGCAAAGTCGTGGAAGCCCAACGCCTCAATCCAGCCTTGCGACGCCGCACCATGCAAGCTGCCCCACATCCAGTGACCCGACACCGGATAGATGAACGCGCTCACAACGGCCGTGTAAATGAGGTAGCTCCGAAACTGAATTCGTTCAGCAACCGCCCCCGAAACAATGGTCGCGGCAGTCGCGGCAAACATCGTCTGAAAGAAGAAAAAGGTCCAGTCCCATGTGCCTTCACCCGCAAAAACGCTCGGCATACAAATCCCGCCCCAGCCCAGCCAGCCACACGCCTTCGACGCGCCAAACATAATCGCCGCGCCGATGAAGTAGAATGCGATTGAGCCGAGCGCAAAGTCCATCAAGTTCTTCATCATAATGTTCGTCGCGTTCTTCGCCCGTGTGAAGCCAGTCTCCACAAGCGCAAAACCCGCCTGCATTACAAAAACGAGAATACCGCCCACCAAGGTCCAGACGATGTTCAAGTTGTCCTGCACGGCCGCAGCAGTTGGCGCGGCACTTTCTTCTGCCGCAGACAAAACGCCCGTCGCACCCAACGCAACAAGCGCCATCACGAATAACTTTTTCATTTGTTTCAACGTTCCTTTCTCTTTTTCTATTAGCCAATCGCGGCCGACCCCTTCTCGCCTGTCCGAATGCGAATACACTCGTCCATCGGCAAAACGAAAATCTTGCCATCGCCAATTTCACCTGTGCGCGCACCTTCAATGATGCCATCAATCGTCTTCTCAACGAATTCATCATTCACCGCAATCGCGAGGCGAATCTTCTTCAGAAGCGTCACCTCCTCAATTGCGCCGCGGTACTGGTGCACGTAGCCCTTTTGCTGCCCGCACCCCAATGCATTGGAGACGGACATCTTGTAAACTTCACGCGTGTAGAGAGCCTGTTTCACGGCGTTGAGCCGCTCAGGCTGAATGTACGCTATAATCAGTTTCATGTTTGTCTGGTCCTTTTGTATGTGTTCGGCCGCCCGCATCTGCAAGCGACATATGACACGAGATGTACAAGCACGAAGCGTGCCAACACACATCCCGCGGCACTTTTTACCGCATCATTATGAAACTGCTATACACTCAATGTAAAGATTGGCCGCGCGCTTTCCACTTTAGCACCAATCTTTACATTCTGCAGACTAGTATTCTGCTTGAAATGTGTAAGGCGTGTGGGGAATCGTCTCCAAAGTGAAGCGCGGCAAAAGTGCCGCGAGGGAAATTTCTTCGTCTTCCTCCGCCCAGCCACACGTCGCGGCGAGCCGCCCAATGATGCGTTCCGGCGTCCAACCCTGAGCGCGAAACGTCGCAATACGCGTGTCCCCATGGCGTTTGGCAAGGCGGCGTCCGTCCTTTCCTACGACGAGTGGCAGATGGCAATACGCGGGCGTGGGAAAGCCGAGTGCGCGCTGCAAGAGGATGTGGGCAGGCGTCGCCGAAAGAAGGTCATCACCGCGCACAACTTCCGTCACACCCATCTCCGCATCATCAACAACAACAGCAAGCGTATAGCCCGCGGCGTTTTCATCACGTGCAAGGGGGAAATCGCCCAGAACCTTGGCAACATTATGGCTGAAACATCCCGCAAAAATGTCCCTAAAACTCACAGTGGATTCCCCAGAAACTCGGAAGCGCCAACAGGGGATTCGCGGCGCAATTTCTGCGGCGGCTTGAGCCCATGAAGAATATCTGCCGCGGCATGTACCCGGATAGAAGAGTTGTTCGCCGGCGTGGGGCGCGCCTTGTGCATGTTCAACGTCGGCGCGTGAGCAAGTGCACGGGTAGGCGAGGCCTTTGGAAAGAAGCTTATCAAGCGCCGCGCGATAGTGGGATGTGCGCTTCGACTGCGTGTATTCTTCGTCCCAATCAAAACCCAGCCAGCGAAGATCTTCGAGCGCTTGCGCGGCAGCACCTGGTTTGTCGCGTGGATGATCAAGGTCCTCAATGCGCATCACAAGCCGACCCGAAAG
>CAVIVB010000259.1:0-2813 GCA_963645785.1 bacterium | reverse complement strand
AGCGGGCAGATTTTCCGACGAAGAATTTGATTGGGATGTTGGGGACGACGTATGTTCTCAAGTGGACGCAGGGCTTTTGCATTCGGATACAGTGAGCGGCCGATAGAGCGGCCGCGGCAAAACGCGGGATGGCTGGTGGTGGGCCAAGGCGCGGCAGATTTGCCGCGCTTGTATTTTGGCGCAGAATATGGTATAATATAGGGTATGAAAACTTTTCTTATTGGATTGATTGTCGCGGTGAGCTTGGGGGCTCAGGCATCGGATATGTCTGAGGTGCGTGGGTCGAAGTGGATTACGGTTGCACCGGATGCGCCTAAAAATGCCGCGGTGGCGCAATTTGTGAAGGATATCTCGCTTGCCGCGCCCATTCAAAAGGCGACGCTTTACGCGTCGGGGTTGGGTGTTTATGAAGTGCGCATCAATGGTTTGCGGCCTGGAGACGAGAATGAGATTTTGCGTCCGGGATTTACGACGTGGTTCAAGACGCGGCAAGTTGAAAAGTTTGATGTCACGGACGCGGCAAAAATTGGGAAGGGTCAGCTTACGCTTTCTGCGACGGTTGCCAATTCGTGGTGGGGTGATGATTGTGCGCGGGCGAAGGACGGGGTGCCAGGTTTTCGTTGCGTCCTTGAGATTGTTTATGAGGGAGGGGAGACGGCGCGTGTGGTGACGGATGAGACGTGGCTTGCGGGGTGGGAAGGGCCGTACAAGGTGGCGTCCATTTTTGAGGGGGAGGATTATGATGCGCGCTCGGCAAGGGGTTGGGAGAAGAATATTACGCATAGGGCGGTTGAGTATAAAGGCGGGGTGGGCGCGGCACTTCCGAAGATGGGGCGCGGCACGTGGCGGCGGAAGGACCTGACGTTCTATCCGTGCGCGGCGTATGCGTGGGATGTGAATGATGTTCGGGGGGCGAATGAAAATCAATTTGGCGAAGTTGTGAAGCGGCCTATTGACTTGAAAGCGAATGGACCGATTGTGGTGGTGCCGGGTGAAGAGGTTGTGATTGATTTTGGACAAAATGCCGCGTTTCATCCTGTGTTTGTGGCGCAAGCGGAGAAGGCGGGGGCGAAGCTTACGATCAATTGTGCGGAGATGTTGAATGATGGCAAGGGGGAGAAGGCGCGGCGATGTGATGGGCCTGGTGGTTCTCGATTTAAGTGTAATTATGCGAGGGCACGGAGTGAAATCAATTATACGTTTGCGACGACGGGTTCTGAGATGTATCAGCCGACGTTTACGTTCTTTGGGTATCGGTATTTGCATTTGAGGGCAGATGCGAAGGTGACGATTACGAAGATTTGTTCGGTGCCTGTGACGAGTGTGCTGGGGGAATGGGAGCGCGGCAAAATTGTGACGGGGAATGGGGATATCAATCGGCTCATCAAGAATTGTGAATGGGGGATGTATTCGAATTATTTGTCGGTGCCGACGGATTGTCCGCAACGGAGTGAGCGGCAGGGATGGACTGGGGATGCGCAAGTTTTTATCAAGGCGGCGATGTTTACGGCGGATGTGACGCCGTTTATGTGCAAGTGGATGCGGGATATGCGCGACATGCAAAATGCGGAAGGGGCATACGGTGTGACGGCGCCGCATGGCGGGCTTGATGCGTGTGTGACGTTGCATGAAGGGGCGACCCGCGCGGGTTGGCTTGGGTGGGCGGATGCGGGGATTATTGTTCCGTATCAAGTTTGGAAACTCGGCGGCGACACGAAAATCCTTTCGCAGAATTGGGACTCTATGACGCGCTATCTCAACTTTTTGCGTAAGAAAGCCGAAACATTTCCGCTTGATGTCACATGGGAATGTGCGGACTGGGTCTCCTTTGAGAAACTTGAAACTTGTAAGGCGTACAGCGCCGTTGGCTTTCATTGGAAGGGCTCCCCTGAACATCGCAAATGGTGGAGTTTCCTCAATGATGCCTATTATTTGTGGGATACTCAAATGATGGCGGAGATGGCCGCGGTACTTGGCAAAACAAAGGAGGCGGAAGCCTACCGTCAAGAAGCCACGAAAATTCTGCCGCGCATGAGGGAACGCTACCTTGATGCGGACGGTCGGCTTTATGCGGGCATTCGCGACATGCAATGCGCCAATTTGTTTGCGCTCAAGACGGGGATTTTCACGACGGAAGAGCGCCGGAAGGAAGCGTGCGAAAATCTCCGCGGCAGTTTTGCGGCGCATGGTGGATGTTTGCAGACGGGGTTTTTGGGGACTTCCATTTTGATGGATACGCTTGTTGAAAGTGGCGAGGCGAAGATGGCGTATGACCTTCTTTTCAATCGCAAATGTCCAAGTTGGCTGGCGGCAGTTGATTGTGGGGCGACGACCCTCTGGGAAGCGTGGAATTCGTATTCTAAAGAAGAAGGTTTTCGCGATGGGATGCTGAGTTTTAACCATTATGCCTACGGTGCGGTTTTGGGTTGGCTGTATGAGAAGGCGGCGGGAATTGCCGCGCCGAAGGATGGGACGCTTGCGGATAAAGTCATTCTTGCACCGCATCCGGATAGGCGATTGGGGTCGATCGCGGCAGAAGTTCGCACGAAGAAGGGGAAGGTTCGGAGTGAATGGAAGTACGACGCGGAGGGGAAGTGGGTTTGGACGTTTGAGGTGCCAGAGGGGATGAAGGCGGAGGTTGGGGTGCCAGGGGAGGAGCCCAAAACGTACGCTGCGGGGAGTTATACCGTCACACGCTAGGCGCTTGAGCGCGGCAGTTTTGGTGGGTTAGGGGCTTACGTCAGGTGTTTCCAGGGGGGAATTTAGGTTAAAGTATCCTACTTTTCTTAAAAAAGTATCCTACTTTTTCGGGA
>CAVIVB010000258.1:0-2823 GCA_963645785.1 bacterium | reverse complement strand
CACTTGAAAGTGCCGCGGAATTATGGTATAATATGCGCCCATCGGTTATGAAGAAAAGTTATATTTGGGGCGCTGTGTGCGGGGTCCTCGCCGCAGTGAGCTATGGTATGAACCCGCTCGGGGCGTTGCCGCTGTATGCAGAAGGTGTCGCAACCGAGACAGTGTTGCTGTATCGTTTTGGTTTTGCCATTCCCCTTCTCGCGGCGTTTATGATTCTCACGCGGCACTCCTTCCACTTGACGCGCCGCGCGGCAGTTTTGACCCTCGCGTTGAGCGGACTTTTTGCCGCGTCGAGTTTGACATTCTATTCGAGCTTTCAGCGGATGCACGTCGGCGTCGTGTGCACGATCTTGTTTGTGTATCCGGTGATGACCGCGGCAATTATGGCGGTTCTGTACAAGGAGAAAGTGACGGCGAAGACGGTTGTTTCGATTGTGCTGGCGTTGGGCGGGATTTCATTTTTGTCGCTCGGTGGGGGCGAATTGAAAGTTGAATTTTGGGGACTCGTTCTTGTGTTGATTTCGGCGTTGACGTATGCGGTGTATATTGTGGTGGTGAATCGTTCGAAGGTGCGGCTTCCAGTGAGTTCGCTGACGTTTTGGGTGCTTGTTTTTTGTTGGATGTTTATTGCGTCGTGGTCGCTTGTGTCGAGTGGTCCATTCGCGGCATTTCATTGGCCACACAATTTGAAGCAGTGGGGGCTGGGCATTTTTCTTGCGCTTGTGCCGACGTTGCTGTCGCTCCTGTTTATGGTGGTGAGCGATAAGCGCTTGGGGTCGACGCCGACGGCGATTTTGGGGGCGCTTGAGCCTGTGACGGCGGTGTGCGTGAGCGTATTTGTGTTTGGGGATCCATTCACGTGGCGGCTGGGAGTGGGCATGGTGTGCGTGGGGGCCGCGGCAATTATTATTTTGTGTCAGAGCAAAAAGGAGAGCAAATAAAATGAAGATACATTCGATGATGTTTGTGTGGGGCGCGGCAGTTTTCGCGGCAGTTTTGTTGGGGGCGAGCGCCCTTCGCGCAGATGAAATTGTGAATGGTTTCAAGGTTGGGCCGATCACGATTTCGTGCAAGGAGGCAAGGGGTTGGACGATGTCGACGGAGCGGGCTGTGGGCGCGGATGGCGTGGAAGAATTGGTTGTTCGGTGGGCTTCGCCGACGAATGATTTGCCGCCGTCATTTCGTGTGATGTGGGATATTCCGCAGTTGGATATTCAGCATCGGATGAGGAATGAGCAAAAGGCGGAATTTGATTTGCCGCCTGAATGGCGCTCGACTTTGACGACGGATATTGCGCATGGCTTGCCAATTATGGCGCTCTTCAATGATAGCGAAATGAATCGCTTGGTGTTTGCGACGGATGAGACGGTGCAGAAGTTGAAATTTGGCGCGGGCGTGTATGAAGAGGCGTGTACGGTGCGGTGTTTCTTTGAATATTTTGCTGAGACGCGCGGCACGCCGTGCAAGGAGTATGGGACGCGTGTGCGATTTGATTTGCGCGAGAAAAATTGGGGCGAGGCGATTTCGGATGCGGTCAAGTGGATTCGTTTGCGGAATGGGACGGGGCTTGCGGATGTGCCGCGGGGAGCGTTCAAGCCGCTCTATTCAACGTGGTATGGCTTTCATCAGAATGTGACGGATAAGGGCTTGGAGGAGGAATGTCGGCGCGCGGCTTCTTTGGGGATGGAGACGCTGATTGTGGATGATGGCTGGCATACGGATGACACGAACAAGACGTATGCGGTGTGTGGCGATTGGATGGTTTCGACGCGGCGCTTTCCGAATATGCGCGAGCATGTGAAGAAGGTGCAGGCGATGGGGATGAAGTACATGCTGTGGTATACGGTTGCGTTTACGGGTAAGCGGTCGGAGGCGTATAAGAAGTATGCGGGCAAGTGGCTGTATGAGACGGATGCGATGGGTGTTCCAGATGTGCGCTATGCTGAGATGCGTGAGTATTTGATTGGGTGTTTTACGCGTGCCATAAAGGATTGGGGGATTGATGGATTCAAGCTTGATTTCATTGATTGCCTCGGTGCGTGGAGTGATGCGCCAGGTACGACGGGACGCGATTATTGGAGCGTGGAGGCGGCAATTGAACGCTTGATGCAGGACGTTGTGAAGGCGCTCAAAGCGATCAAGCCAGATGTGCTGATTGAGTTTCGGCAATCGTATGTTGGCACACGTATGCAGCAGTTTGGGAACATGATGCGCGTTGTAGATTGTGCGGGCGATGCCGCGGCCAATCGTGTGGGAATTGCCATGCTCCGCTTGACGACGGAACGTGCCGCCGTGCATAGCGATATGATTGAATGGCGCGTGGATGATACGCCGCAAAATGGCGCACGGATGATTTTGAATTCGATGTTTGGCGTGGTGCAATACTCGATGCGGCTCGACCGCTTGCCAAAGGAGCATTTGGATATGTTGCGGCATTGGATTCGTTTTTCACGCGAACATGAAGACGCACTGTTGCATGGGGAGTTTCGTGCGCACCATCCCGAAAAGAGGTTTCCTGTTTTGGAAGCGTGGAACGCGAAGGAGCGCATTGTGGGCGTGTATGCCTTGGATGAAGTCGTGGACGTGGCAGACACAACGCAAACGACCTACATCTTGAATGCGACCGATTCTGAACGCCTGATTGTGCGATCCGCAAAAAAAGTGCCGCGCGCCATTGTGTATGATACGTTCGGCAAGAAAGTGGGCGAAGTGGAGCTTGTGGCGGGGCTGAATGAAGTTGCGGTGCCAAGTGCCGGATATATCAAGTTGGATGATTCTTGGCCCAAATAGCTTGGCGCGCGACGCCCAATAAAAGTGCCGCGT
>CAVIVB010000257.1:0-2836 GCA_963645785.1 bacterium | reverse complement strand
CCATACCATATAGCGATAAGCGATTAGGTCGTATAATCTGCATTGATGTGCACATAATCAAGCGAAAAATCACACGTATACACGCGGCTCTCGCCCTTGCCCAAATGCAAATCAACCACCACCTCAAAGGCGTCCTTCTTCATCACGTCCGCAAGCTTCTTCAATTGTGCCGCGTCCGCAATCTTCCCCTTGCGATAGGCCCAAACCTTGTCATAAAAAACCTCGGCCTTCGTATCACAAACTGCCGCGCCCGAATACCCAACCGCCGCAAGAACACGCCCCCAATTCGGATCCCGCCCAAACCAACTCGTCTTCGCAAGGGGCGACTTGGCGACCGCCCGTGCCGCCCGTGCCGCATCCTTCTCATTCCGCGCCCCACGCACCGTCACCGTCACAAACTTCGTCGCGCCTTCCCCATCCGTCGCCATCTGCTTGGCAAGCGAAATGCACACCGCCTCCAACGCCACACGAAACGCCTCAAACGCCGCACCGCCACGCGTAATCTCCGCATTCCCAGCCTTCCCAGACGCCATCACAAACACCGAATCATTCGTCGATTCATCCCCGTCCACCACCAACCGATTGAAACTCTTCGCAATCGCAAGCCCCAACGCACGCTTCAACATCGCCCCACTAATCGCCGCGTCCGTCGTAATAAATCCCAGCATCGTCGCCATATTCGGCTCAATCATCCCGGACCCCTTGCTCATGCCGCCCACCGTCACGCGCTTGCCATCAATCATCACCACCGCGCACGCTTCCTTCGGCTTCGTGTCCGTCGTCATCACAGCCTTTTCTGCCGCGAGCCCATGCGCCGCCGTCCGCCCCAAACTCGCCGCGGCACTTTTCATCCCCGCCACCAATCGGTCCATCGGCAGCCTCCGCCCAATAACACCCGTCGACGCCACCAAAACATGCTTCGCCGCAATCCCCAATTCTGCCGCGGTCGCCTTCGCCGCCGCCTTCGCATCCTCTAATCCAGCCTTGCCCGTGCACGCATTCGCACATCCAGAGTTCGCCAAAATCGCCTGTGCGACGCCCCCCGCAATCACCTTCCGGTCATACAAAACAGGTGCCGCCGCCACCGCATTCGTCGTAAAAACTGCCGCGGCCACACACGGCTCATCGGCCACCACAAGCGCCACATCATTGCGCCCCTCATACTTGATGGCCGCTCCAACCCCCGCCGCGCGAAATCCTGCCGCGCTCACAACCCCGCCCTTAACGATCTTGCAACCTGACATATTCCCTCGGATGAAATATCGGCTTATAAGCCGGACGATAAATTGGCCCATTGTTGATGAGCTCTTCCATTCGGTGCGAGCACCAACTCACACACCGCGCCACCGCAAACAGCGGCGTATACAAATCCTTCGGTATCCCCAGCATGTCATACACAAACCCCGAATACAAATCCACGTTCGCACACACATCTTCCGCCTTCGGATGACGACTCTTGATAATCGCAGGCCCCAGCTCCTCAATCGCCTCATATAACGCAAATTCGTCCATCCGCCCCTTCACCGCCGCAAGCTCCTTCGCCTTCTTCTTCAACATCAAACACCGCGGATCCGAAATCGTATACACCGCATGCCCAAGCCCATAAATAAGCCCCGTCCCATCGCCCGCCTTCTTGTCCGCAATCCTTTCCAAATACGCCGCGACGTTCTCCCTCTTCGTCCAGTCTTTCACCTTGGACTTGATCTCATCCATCTGACGCATCGTCCGCAAATTCGCTCCACCATGACGCGAACCCTTCAAAGACAACACCGACGCCGCCAAGCTCGAATAAATATCCGTAAACGAACTTGTCACCACATGCGTCACGAACGACGAGTTATTCCCGCCGCCATGCTCCGCGTGCAAAATCAACGCCAAATCCAGCGTCGCCGCCTCCAACTTCGTGTACTTCCCATCCTCTCGTATCAGCGACAAAAATGTCTCCGCCGTCGACGCCTTCGCATCCGGTATCCGAATCAAAAGCGACTTCCCATCATGATAGTGCGCCTTCGCATTGTACGCATACGCCGCGATCGTCGGAAACGCACCAATCATCTCAACCGACTGCGCCAAACACTTCTCAACCGACAAATCATCCGGATCCCCACTCTCGTCAAACGCATACGAAAACAAAATCGCACGCGCAATCGCATTCATGATGTTCTTCGATGGATTACGCATAATCGCATTCTCTTTGAATCCATCCGAAAGCTTCCGATATTGCCCCAGCTTGTTCTTCCAGTCAATCAACTGCCGCGCCGTCGGCAATTCACCAAACATCAATAAATACGCCGTCTCCTCATACCCAAACCGATGCTCCTTCTTGTCCGCCGCCACAATGTCCTTCACATTTATGCCGCGGTAATAAAGCTCACCCGGTATCGCCTGCTTCTCGCCTTCGCTAATCACATAACCATGCACATTCGCAATCGTCGTGAGCCCAACGAGTACACCCGACCCATCCGCATTCCGAAGACCCCTCTTCACGCCGTACTTCGCATACAGCGCCGGGTCAATCCGATCGGCCTTGCGGATCACCTCCGCCTGCTTCTTCAACCAGTCTTTATCAAGCATTGTCTACTTCTCTTCCTGCCTTTTCTTGTTGCCTTTTACCGTCAGAGCCTACTCAGCCCACTAAAAGCATATATTATACCATATTTTCGCCCATCTGCCTAGTGCCTATTTTCAATAAAAACCGCGGCACTTTTGCCGCGCCTCAATCATCGCCTTTCGCCAATGTCTCTCTTCGCGGTGTGTTCATCCTGCTTCTCTTTTCAGTCTCCCGCCTCTTGCCCCAAAAGCCTGTCCTCACCTTCGCGGGGGCGCGGGGGCTGCA
>CAVIVB010000256.1:0-2837 GCA_963645785.1 bacterium | reverse complement strand
CAAATATGCCGCGATAATAACTAAATCAACCACCTGCCTCATAGCTCACCACCTCACTCATCTGTCCCGCGCGGCAAAAATACCCCCCGCGACCATCGTCGCGAGTGCCAACCAGTTTGACTTCAGAATCATAATCTCGTTATTTTACTAGGGGGCGAACCTTGTCAACCCAATGCCGACAAAACCTAATCCGCCTCTGTCGCCGTATATTATACCATATTTCCGACAAAATATGTTCCATGAAATTATTCTTCTATCCCCTTCCCAACCCCACCCCCCAAAAAACCTCTGCGTCCTCTGCGCCCTCTGCGCGAGAAATTCCCACACCCACCACCACAAATCTCTCTGCTCGTCCGGCATCGGCGTTAATATACGCTTAAAAATCCGCCGCGGGCCTATTCACCCCACTTTCATCTCTCTGTTGATAACTTTTTGATAACTGTCTATATCTTTTGCTTGCATTCCAGTTCTCCAATTTCCTTTTATTCACTTTTTGCCGCGGGCGGCACGCTTTCTTCCACTTATCCGCTTTCAATGAGACGCATAATAAAAGCAAAATTTTTGTTCACAAACCAGTCTATAATATGGTATAATGTAGGGGTCATGCAAATAGATACTAGAGCCGATGTCATCGTCGTCGGTGGCGGTCATGCGGGCGCTGAAGCCGCCCTCGCCGCAGCTCGGATGGGCCTTTCCACCATCCTCGTGACGTCCCGTACGGACGCCATTGCCCGCATGCCGTGCAACCCTTCTATCGGCGGCCTCGCAAAAAGTCACCTCGTCTATGAAATCGATGCCCTCGGCGGCGAAATGGGAAAAAATGCGGATGCAACCTCGCTCCAAACAAAAACCCTCAACCTCAGCCGCGGTCCCGCCGTCTGGGCCACTCGCTCCCAATGCGCCAAACGCGAATATACCCAGCGCATGCAATTTGTCGTCGCTCACACACCCAACCTCACCACCCTCGAAGACGCCGTCATCAATATCCTCACAGAGGGGGGCGAGACGGGCGAGACGGGGAGGGGTGACGGAGGATGCGAGGCACCCTCCATCCCCCCTCCCTCGACCCTCCCCTTTGCCTCCCATTTAGCGGAAGTCTTGCCGCAAGCGGCAAAACTTCCGCTAAATGCGAATGCACAAGGTATGGGCGATGGGGTGGGTATGCAACGTCCTACCCAGGTATGCCATGGCGTTCTCACTGAACGGCATGGGGCGATTTATGCTAAGGCGGTGGTGATTACGGCGGGGACGAGCTTGAAGGGTCGGATTTGGATTGGGAAAGAGTGCGTGGAAAGCGGTGGGGATGGACGCCCCGCGGTGAATTTGCTCTCAAATGCCCTTAAAAACCTAGGATTTACGTTGATTCGGTTGAAAACGGGCACGCCGCCGCGGTTGAAAGCATCTAGTTGCGACTTTAGTAAGTGCCAGAGGCAAGATGGTGAAACGCCGCGGCCATTGTTCCACGTGGAACAATCGGGATGTGCCGCCGAGCGGACGCTCGGCGCACTCGACCAAGGTAATTCTGCCGCGGAAATGTTCCACGTGGAACAATTTATTGATGCGCGGGGGGATAAAGCAGGCCATTCTGACCCGTCGAGCCCTTCTGACGGCCAGTCTGCGGCAATTTCTGGCGCGGCTTGCCGCGGCAAAATTGCCGCTAACTGGGAGGCAAAGGGGGTCGAGGGGGGGATGGAGGGTGCCTCGCATCCTCCGTCACCCCTCGCTCACACCAACCCACTTGCACCCAATTTGCCGGAATTTGCGTGTTGGTTGACGCATACGACGGCGGTGACGCATGAGATTATTCGGTCGAATTTAGGGAATTCGGCGTTATATGGGGGTGCGATTACGGGGACGGGCGTGCGGTATTGTCCGTCGATTGAGGATAAGATTGTGCGATTTGTTGGGGTTGATCATCATCATGTGATGTTGGAGCCTGAAGATTCGGCTGGGTCTGTGATTTATCCGAATGGGTTATCGTGTTGTTTGCCGCGGGAGGTGCAGATTGAAATGGTGCATTCGGTGCCGGGTTTGGAGCATGCGGAGTTTTTGGCGTATGCGTATGCGATTGAGTATGATGGGATTGATTCGAGGGATTTGAAGCATTCGTTGGAGTCGAAGTTGGTGGGGGGCTTATTTTTTGCGGGGCAGGTCAATGGGACGACGGGGTATGAGGAGGCGGCGGCGCAGGGGATTATGGCGGGGATCAACGCGGCACTTTTTGTCCGTGGCGAAGAGGCGCTTGTGTTGAGTCGGCAAGATGCGTATATTGGTGTGATGATTGATGATTTGGTGACGAAGGGGACGGATGAGCCGTATCGGATGTTCACAAGTCGGGCCGAGCGGCGTCTTTTGTTGCGTCAGGGGAATGCGCGGTTTCGTTTGGCGGCGGCGGCGGATCGCGTCGGAATTCTTCCTGAACTCTATCGAAAAGAGACGCATGAGATATTCCGTTATCTGTCAACGGAGGCGGCAAAGCGTGGAAAATCTGCCGCGGAAGAACTAAAAGATGAAGATATTCCAAACTTCCAAACGTATCCGAAGGCGGTTTTGAAAGGGGAGCTGGCCATCATGCGGCATTATGCGCCTTACATCGAACAAGAAGAAAAAGCCGCTCAACGAGCTAAGCAGGATGAACAAATCGCCATCCCCAAATGGCTTGATTACGACAAATGTGCCGCGGTTCGATTCGAAAGTCGCGAAAAGTTGAAGAAATACCGTCCCGAGACACTCGCCCAGGCCGCACGCATCCCCGGCGTCAACCCCGCCGATGTGTCGGTGTTGGCGATTATCATTAGGCGGGGTCATGTGTGAGCGGGGTTACGCTTCGAGGGGGG
>CAVIVB010000255.1:0-2844 GCA_963645785.1 bacterium | reverse complement strand
CCGTCGGCATGTGGTAGGCCGGCAGCTCCATCACGAACGGCGCCGCCTCGCCCGCAAACGCTTTCGACTTCTTCAACGCAATGCCGCCCAGCACAATAATCGCAATACCAATCACATCCATCAGCGCCGCCACATACCACATGTCACGGAAGAAAATTGCCGCGAACATCGCAATGATCACCGTCTTCGCTCCGCACGGAATGAACGTCGCCAAAATCACCGTCATCCGATGGTCGCGTTCATTCTCAATCGTCCGCGCCGCCATCACCGCAGGCACCCCGCATCCCTTGCCCACAATCATCGGTATGAACGACTTACCCGACAATCCAAACTTGCGGAACAACCGGTCCATAATGAACGCCACACGCGCCATGTACCCGCAGTCCTCCAAGAACGCCAGGAACAAAAACACAATCGTAATGACCGGCACAAACCCAAGCACCGTCGCCACGCCCCCCCACGCGCCATCATTCACCAAGGAGCTCACCATCTCGCTCGCCCCAACCTTCTCGAGCCCTTCCGAAATAAGTGCCGCGATGCCTGGCACCCACACGCCAAACGCCGCAGGATCAGGCTCCTCATATTCCGCCGCGGCCTTGTACGCCGCCAAATCGACGTCCCAATATTCCGCCTCGCCCGTTTCTTCATTCGCGACCGGCTCGCCCGTCTCTTCATCCTCGACGAACACCTTCTCCGCCTTCAAATTCTTGGCGATGTCCTTATCGATAATCTCAAACTCGAACGGCTCAAACCCTTCCACGACGGCCTTATTGATGGCCTCGAGATCCTTCTCATAACGCCCCTCGCCATACTTCGCATCGTACGCCTCCTTGTACGCATCTTCCCACGCCGTCTTCGACGCGTCCTCATGCGCAAATTTGTCCGACGCCTCCTCATACGTCATGCCGCCATACTGCTTGCACGCCGTGCATTCACACTTCGATTCGTCCGTGCCACACGCCGCATTGCACTTCTCGTTCGTGCACTTGAACGTGTGCATCGTGTACGGCACATGCCACCCGTCACCCAAAAATCCATCATTCGCCCAGTCCGTCAAAATCGTCCCCGGCCCGCCATCCGCGACCGCCAAGAACCACATCACGCACAACGACAAAATGAAAATCGGCAACGCCAAAATCCGATTCGTCACAATCTTATCAATCTTGTCCGAAATCGTCGCCTTGTTCTTCCGCGCCTCATTCTTCGTCAGCGCCGTGTCCATCAAGTTCTGAATGAAGTCATACCGCTGATTCGTAATAATCGATTCCGCGTCATCATCCAGTTCCTTCTCACAATCCTTGATGTGCTCCTCAATGTGCTCAAGCGTCTCCGCCGGAAGCCCAATCGACTTCACAATCTCCTCGTCCCGCTCAAACACCTTAATCGCATACCACCGAATCGCGCTCTTCTTCACACGATCCTGTATCGACTCCTCAATGTGCGCCAACGCATGTTCCACCGACCCCGTGAACACATGCGGCACTTCCCCAACTTCACCCGCGCGCGCCGCCTTCACAATTTCTGCCGCGGCCTCACGGCACCCCTTATTCTGCTGCGCACTAATCCCAATCACTCGACAATTAAGCGCCTTCGCAATCTTCGCAAAATCAATCTTGTCGCCGTTCTTCTTCACGACGTCCATCATGTTGACGGCCATCACCATCGGCAAACCCAACTCCGCCAATTGCGTCGACAAATAAAGGTTGCGCTCAATGTTCGTCCCGTCAACAATGTTCAAAATCCCATTCGGATTATCCTCAACCAAATACTTCCGCGACACCTTTTCCTCAAGCGAATACGGCGAAAGCGAATAAATCCCCGGCAAGTCCTGAATGACGACATCCTTCGTCCCTTCCAGCACGCCGTCCTTCTTCTCAACCGTCACGCCCGGCCAGTTCCCCACATACTGATTCGAACCCGTCAACGCATTAAACAGCGTCGTCTTCCCAGAATTCGGATTCCCCGCAAGTGCAATCTTAATCGACATCTTATTCAACCTCCACCTTCGCAGCTTCATCCTTACGAATCGACAATTCGTACGACCTCACAGTAATCTCAATCGGATCCCCCAATGGCGCCACCTTCCGCACCGTCACGACCGACCCCTTCGTCAGCCCCATATCCATAATCCGACGCTTCACCGCGCCTTCCCCATTGAGCCGGACAACTCGCCCGCTCTCGCCAACTTTCAATTCATTAAGTGTCTTCATTTCTTTTTCCTATTTCAGAAATTGTGTTCTCTTCACATCGGCTCCACATGAATCCGACGCATCAAATCTTCATTAATCGCCAACCGACTATCCTGCACCCCCAAAATCATGTTCCCAGATGAAATCTGTATCACAGATATCACCGACCCAGGAATCAACCCAAGATTCCCTAAATGCTTCTTCACCGTGTCATTGCCCGATACGGACAAGACCCGTGCGCGCGACCCAACCTTCAATAACGCCAATGGCATATCGTTTCTCTACTTTCTCTTCGCTAAGTTCACCGCAGCTAAAACTCTTAGCCTAGGTAAACTCAACGGCGCATATTATACCAAATTAGCCGCGGTTAAGTCAATACCCAACTTCAAAAAAGTTAGTTAAGCGCAACTTCTACCTCTCTCCCACCAAAAAGTTATACTTATCTAACTCTCCTTTTACCCCCAAAATGAGCCCTTGCGAGCTCAAAATCCCCTTTCTCGCCCCAAAATCTGCCGCGCCCCTCCCCAAAATCTGCCGCGGTCGAGTGCCCAAAGCGTTAGCTTCGGCTGGGGAGAGCGGGGGGCAACCTCCGAAACCTTGGGTCGCCCCCCCTCGTCTCGCTCACGCCTTCTCTACCAGCGTCATCTTCCTGTAC
>CAVIVB010000254.1:0-2848 GCA_963645785.1 bacterium | reverse complement strand
AGAAAAGAAGTTTACGGCGGAGGGTCCAGAAGTGCGTGTGCAGTTGATTTTGAAGGATGGGAAGCCTGTGACGACGGTGCGGCAGAAATTTGCCGCGGTGATGGGGGATGTGGAAAAGAAGCCGATTCATACGGCGTTGGTGGGGTCTATGTATGAGACGTTCCAGATGAGCATGCCGGCGATTTTTGAGGCGATGGGGTCGACGAATGAGGTGGTGCAAGCGATTAAGCCGATGGTGGAGATGTTGCCAGCGGTGGATGGCGCAGAGACGGCGATAGCGTGTTGGAATGAAGGTCAGGACCTTGTTTATACGATTCGTCTTTCGAAGGGCGAGCTGTATGGGATTTGTTCGATATTCAAGCTGGCGATGATGATGGAGGAGGCGAATTGTGCCGCGGACGATGAGGATGAGGACGAAGACGACGAAGACCTATGAAGCTTGAGGCCTACGCAAAAGTCAATCTGACATTGGAAGTGTTGGGCGTGCGGCCTGACGGGTATCATTCGATTCGGTCGGTGCTTTTGCCCGTTTCGCTTTCGGATACGATTGAATTGAAGCCATTTCACACGATTACGAGCGATGTGCCGTATGCGGATGATTTGTGTTTGAAGGCGGCGCGCGTGTTGGCGGAGCGTGCGGCGTGGGAAGGGCGCGGGGTTCCGTCGAAGGGCGTGGCGATTCACGTTGAGAAGCGCATTCCGGTGGGGGGCGGATTGGGCGGTGGGTCGGCTGATGCCGCGGCAGTTTTAGTGGGGCTCAATGAGTTTTGGGAATGCGGGTATACGCGCGAACAATTGGCGCAGACGGGGGCGGTTGCCGGAAGCGATGTGCCAGCCCTTGTGATGGGCGGAGCCATTTTGATGGAGGGGCGCGGCGAAATTGTCTCCCAAATCGAGAGTCCGAAAACTATCAATTTCGTGCTCCTAAGCCCAAAAATTGGCTGCTCAACGAAAAAAGTTTACGAACGGAGCAGATTTCGGTTGACAAATGACCCCAAAATAGTGTATAATGTACGCCAATCGCTCGCAAAGGGCGACTGGAAAATGGTCGAGGCATCGCTTGTAAATGACTTGCAAGAGCCGGCCATTGAGGTCGTACCGGAGGTGGGCGCGGCACTTGACGTTTTGAAGGCGGCAGGGATTGAGCGGCCACAAATGAGCGGTAGTGGATCGACGGTGTTCGGTCTCGTCCCAGATGAAGCGCGGGGACGTGAAATTGCGGCGTTTCTGACTGCGCGGGGCTTACGGGCCTGGGCCGTGCATTCAATTGTCCCGTGATGTAATGGCAGCATAGAGGTTTTTGATACCTTTCGAAGTGGTTCGAATCCACTCGGGACAACCATTCTTCTCCCCTTTGGATGAAACGCGGCGAATCTGCCGCGGTCAAAGGGATGTTAGCACGCCGCCTTCGTAAAGAGCGAACGCGCGAAAGAAAGCGATTCGGCCGTCGGCGGTTCAACGCCTTCAAGCTGATACGCAAGGCCCAACTTGTGCCACTTCTCAACGCCCAAAGTATGATACGGCAAGATGTCGACACGCGTCACGTTCGGGAGCGCATTCACGAATTCCGCAAGGCGCTTGAGGTCGTCCGGCTTATCCGTGACGCCTGGCACAAGGACGTGGCGAATCCATGTCGGCTTATTGATCTCGGCTAGGTACCTCGCGCAATCGAGAACTGCCGCGTTCGACGCGCCCGTCAACTTTTTATGCGCGGCCTCATCAATATGCTTGATATCGAGAAGGACCGTATCCGTCGCGGCAAAAAGTCGCGCAAACGTTTCATTCCGCACGAAAGGCCCCGCGGCCGTATCGATGCACGTGTTGACGCCTTGCGCATGTGCGCTTTCAAAAAGCTCCGTCACGAATTCAGTCTGCACAAGCGGCTCGCCACCCGAAATCGTGATGCCGCCTTCCTCACGCCAATACGCTCGATACCGCAACGCCCGCCGCAAAACCTCCTCGCTCGTCGCCTCCGTAAACGCCGCGCTCGCCCACGTATCCGGATTGTGGCAATACGCGCACCGAAACGGGCACCCATGCAAAAACGCAATAAAGCGAACGCCGGGGCCATCTGCGGCCCCGAACGTTTCATACGAATGGATCTTGCCCTTCGTCATAATTTTTGCCGCGCCACTCAAAGCGTCTTGTGGCACGTACGCTTGATCACATCGAGCTGTTGTTCGCGCGTCAAATCAATAAACTTGACCGCGTACCCCGAAACACGAATCGTGAAGTTCGCATACTCCGGCTTCTCCGGATGCTCCATCGCGTCAATCAACTTCTCCGTACCAAAGACGTTCACATTCAAATGATGCGCGCCCTGGTCAAAGTAGCCATCAAGAATCGACACAAGCGTCTTCGCACGATCCGCATCCGTATTGCCCAAGGCCGACGGATGAATCGTCTGCGTGTTGGAAATGCCATCAAGCGCATACTCATACGGCAACTTCGCAACCGAATTGAGCGACGCGAGCAAGCCCGCCTTCTCCGCACCATACGATGGATTCGCCCCCGGCGAAAGCGGCTCACCCGCTCTCCGCCCATCCGGCATCGCGCCCGTCGCCTTGCCATACACCACATTCGATGTAATCGTCAAAATCGACGTCGTCGGTTCCGCGTTCCGATACGTGTGGTGGCTTGCAACCTTCGCCATGAACTCCGCCAGCAACCCTTCCGCAATCTCATCCGCCCGGTCATCATCATTCCCGTACCGCGGGAAATCACCTTCGACCTTGTAGTCAACCACAATCCCATCCGCGTCACGAATCGGCGTCACCTTCGCATACTTAATCGCGCACAGCGAATCGACCGCGTGCGAGAACCCCGCAATGCCCGTCGCAAACGTACG
>CAVIVB010000253.1:0-2857 GCA_963645785.1 bacterium | reverse complement strand
GGCTTGTTCGCCACCGCATCACGCAAGCTCTTCGAAATGAGACGAATCGCCTCAAGGTGCATAAAGTCCGTCATCGGGCAAGCACCCTTCGTAATATACCCTTCAATCGCGTGCGTCAGCGCATCCATACCCGTAAAGGCGGTGAGCCCCTTCGGCATCGTCGACATCATGACTGGGTCGACAAAGGCGACAACTGGAATGTCGTGCGGGTCCACGCACACAAACTTGCGGTGCTTCTCAACGTCCGTAATCACGTAGTTGATCGTGACTTCTGCCGCGGTGCCCGCCGTCGTCGGCACAGCCAAAATCGGCTTGGACGGCTTCGTTGTCGCGGCACAACCTTCAAGCGAGCGCACATCCGCGAACTTCGGATTGGCCATAATGATGCCGACCGCCTTGGCCGTATCCATCGAGCTACCACCGCCAATCGCAATGATGCAATCCGCCTTCGCCTTCTTGAACGCCTTCACGCCGTTCTTCACATTTTCAATCGTCGGATTCGGCTTGATCTCCGAATACAGCGCATACGCAACCTTCGCCTTCTCCAGCAAATCCGTCACCTTCTTCGTCACGCCAAACTTAATCAAGTCCGGGTCCGAGAAGACGATCGGCTTCTTCAGCCCACGCGCCTTGAGCTCGTCAGTAATGGCCGCGATTGCACCCGCGCCATGATAGGAGGTCTCATTCAGAATGATTCGGTTCATTTTCTTGTTTGTCCTTTTTTAGGTTTATAAATCTTTTTAGAGTCCCATACTGAGGAAATAATAAATCGCCCAGTTGATCCCCAATGAATACAAGTTCGCAAAAAAGTCATCAATCACAATCCCGCGCCCACCGGGAATCACTTGCAACTGCCGCGCCGGCGGCGGCTTGATAATGTCGACCAGCCGCACCACACAAAAGAAAATCACCATCGTCCACCACGGCAAGCGCGCAAGTGGCAAACCAATAAACGAAATCGGATAGAGCATCCACTCGTCTGCCGTGATGCGCCCATCATCCTTGATCCCAAGCGTCTTCTCCGCCTTGTCACAAATCGGAATCGCCGCGAGCGTCAACAAAAGGCACGCCGGAATCTGCGCCCACGCGGGCATGTCCGCCATCAGGTAGGCCAACACCACGCCCGGCAAACTACCAAACGTCCCAGGCGCAAACGGCGCAATAAGCCCCAAACCAAACCCAGAGGCCACAAGCAAATTCAACTTCTCAAATCTCAAAACGTCTCAACCTTCCAACCTTCACACCACTCATAAAGAGAGGGGAGCCTGAGCGTCGCCGCCACCAGCTCCCTCTCCCTTAATTCACCGCGGCAAATTATTTCTTCGCCTTCGGCGGAACAAGCGCGTCCTTCACGACCTTCGCCAGGCGGAACTTCGCAACCTTGCATGCCGGCTTCTTGATCACATCGCCAGTCTGCGGATTGCGGACCGTGCGCGGACCCTGCTTCTTAATCAGAAGCTTGCCAAGACCAGGAATGACCCAGCCCTTCTCATTCTGACGCGCACCTTCGTACGCGAGAGCGATGAGCTTCTCGTAGACCTTAACGGCCTGCACCTTCGTGATCCCGCCTTCTGCAGCGAGAGCCTTCATGATTCCGCTCTTGGTTGTCGGAATAACTTCCTTCTTTGCCATTTTACTTTAGTCCTTTTTATTTACCGCGGAAGACCTATTCCTCCGCTTGACACACATAATATACCATCTTTTCGGACGATTTGCAAGCACGAAGTTAAAAACCCCCCTAAAATAAGGCAAAAAAGTGCTTCTCACGCTCCGACGCCCTTTTTTTCGAGCCTCTCGACCCCCTTCCGCCATTTTTTGCACGCTCTTTCGCCGTGCCACGCGCCGCGCCCCATTTCGCCAAAACACGCGACAAAATGTGCCGCGACAGGTCGTAAAATGTGCCGCGGAGAACATGTGAAGATGATGCGAAAAACGCGCGTGAAGAGTAAAAACAAAGGCGCGGCAAAACTGCCGCGCCCTGTTTCAATCTATCGACTTCAAAGCCGATTACCAACGCGTCTCGCGCCGCGGACCACGGTCACCACCACGGTCACGCCCGCCAAAACCGCCGCGCCCACGGCCGCCAAAACCGCCGCGACGCCCACCACGTTCATCACGCGGCTTCGGCTGAGACTCATTTGCTCTCACCGTACGGCCGTCGATCTCATGCCCATTCAAGGCATCAATCGCAGCCTGAGCCTGCGCATCATCCGGCATCGTCACGAAGCCGAATCCCTTGCTGCGGCCGGTCATACGATCGGTCACAACCCGAGCGGCAGTAACTTCGCCATATGCCGCGAACGCTGCCTTGAGTCCATCGTCAGTCGTCGCGTAAGCGAGGTTACCAACATAGATTTCCATTCTAACTGTCCTATCTTAACTTTTTATGTTCTGTGTCCGCCCGCAAAAGCACACGCCTTCATCGAGAGAACGCCGCAAATTATACCATTTTTTACACCCTCACGTCAAGCAGAATCGGCGTTTTTACCCAAAAAAGTGCCTTTTCACCCCTCCAACACCTCTTCCGCTCTCTCGTTTCGAGCCCTTCCAACCCCTTCCGCCATTTTTTATCCTCAACTTCCAACCCCTCCAAGCACCCCCCAATATCCTCTTCCAACTCATAAACTTTCTCCTTAATTTAACTCCGATGCGAGCAAAATGCTTCGGCCTCTTCAGCAACCAAACCTTTCGTGTTTTTCATGTAAGGCTCTACCTCTTCAGCGTATTCAGTGGTAAAAAACCAAACCCTCCCCAAATCTCCATTCCTTCCTCCCGCGGAGCAAGCGAGCGCGTTAGCGGGAGCCCTTTGCCAAGCTCGGAGTTAAATTCTGAGATGGGAAACTGCCGCGATTAGCTG
>CAVIVB010000252.1:0-2869 GCA_963645785.1 bacterium | reverse complement strand
GCTCAAAAAGGGCGCGATTGTGGTGGATGCGACAGGCGTCAAGGGCTTTATTTACAAGGCGATGATGAAATATGCCAAGAGTGAGGATTTCGTTTTTGTGGGCGGGCACCCGATGGCGGGCAAGGAACGTTCGGGTTGGGCGAATGCGTGCGCGGATTTGTTTGATGGGGCATCGATGATTTTGGTGCCGTATCCGACGTATGGACGCGCGCCATTGGATTTACTTGAGCAGCTTTTCAAGGAAATGGGCTTTGCGCGCGTCGTTTATACGGACCCGGCGCATCACGATGAGATGATTGCGTTTACGAGTCAGCTGTGCCATTTGATTTCGTCGGCGTATGTGCGTGAAGGATTAGCCGCGGAGCATACGGGGTATTCGGCGGGATCGTTTCGCGATATGGTTCGTGTTGGCGCGCCAGACCCCGATATTTGGACGGAACTTTTCCTTTTGAATAAGGAGGCGCTTGTGCCTGTTCTGGATCGTTACATCGCGCGGCTTGTGGACTTTCGTGCGGCAATTTCTGCCGCGGATGCGGTGCGGTTACATACGCAATTGGAAGAAGGCGTCGCGGCTAAAAAGAAGTTGGATGAAGAATGAAGATTGTTTCGCTAGCAAGTGGATCAGGTGGGAATGCGTATTGTGTTGAGAGCGGTGGGCGCGTTCTGTTGATTGATTGTGGGATTTGCTTCAAATCGTTGAAGGAACGTTGCGCGGCGGCAGGGATTCGGCCCGATCAAATTGCTGCGATGGTGATTACACATTCCCACACCGACCATGTGAAGGGGATTCCGCTTTTCCATAAGAACTTCCCAATGGTGCCGCTTTACGCGAATTTGATGACGGCCGAATCTGTCGCGTGGCAATGCAAAATGAATGAGGGGGACTTCATTGCATTCGAGAATGGTCAGGCGTTTGAAGATGGTCCGTTTGAGATTTCAGCTTTTTCAATTCCGCATGATACGTCCGACCCGGTGGGTTATCTTGTCAAAGCGGAAGGGCTTACGTATTTTCATGGGACGGATATTGGCATGCCGCTTGATTCGATTGGCCTCAAGCTTTCCGCGGCAGATGTGGCGACGCTCGAATCGAATCACGATCCTGTTCTCTTGCGACAAAGTGCACGGCCCGAAAGTTTGAAACAACGTATCGCTGGTCCGCGTGGCCATCTTTCCAACGATCAAGCCTGCGAACTTGTGAAGAAATTTGCCGCGCCAAAATTGCGCAAGCTCAACCTCGCGCATCTCTCGCATGAATGCAACGCGCCGCATATCGCCAATCAAGCCATGATGGAAACGCTCGAAGAAATGGGGCGGCTCGATATCGCCCTTGATATATTGGCGCAGGACGCGGTCGGCGGCGAATGGGAAGGATAAAAAACGATGCTGGACTTTCGTGGAATTTCTGTTCATTACGGTCATCAGGATGTGCTTACCGATGTGACGTTTCGCGTCAATAAAGGCGACCGCGTTGGCATCGTCGGCCCGAACGGCAGCGGCAAATCGACGCTCTTCAAGATTGTTTTGGGCGAAATGTCGACCGATACGGGCGAGCTCATCATTGAACAAAATCCACGCATTGGCTGGACGCGGCAGAATCCCGAGCCCGACACGCCAGAAGAGACGCTCCTTGAATACTCCATCCGCGGCATTCCGGGCCTTTCCGAAATGGAAGAAGAGATGCAAGCGCTTGAAGCCGACCTTGAAGACCCAGTCAAGATGGCGCGTTATGGTGAGTTGCAAACGAAGTTCGAGCACCTCGGCGGCTACGACATCGAAACACGCGTGAAGGTCGCGCTGGGCGGGCTTGGTTTTGCGGTCGAAGAATTCAATAAGCCGTTCAAATCGTTCTCTGGCGGTTGGCGGATGCGTGCAGAATTGTCGCGCGTTCTCGCCTCAAAACCTGACTTCCTCCTCCTCGATGAACCATCGAACTATTTGGATTTGCCCGCTGTTGAATGGTTGCAGAAGTTTCTCAAAGCTTATGACGGCACGTTGATGCTGATCTCTCATGACCGTTTTCTTCTGCGAACGCTGACTTCGACCATTGTGGAAGTGGATGCGGGAACGGCCACGCGCTACGAAGGCAACCTCGATTATTACTTGCGTGAGAGGGAAGTTCGCTATGAACATCTCAAGGCCGCGAAAGAAAATCAAGACCATCATCGCGAACAACTCCAACGTTTCGTTGACCGTTTTCGCGCCCAAGCTACAAAGGCGGCGCAAGCTCAATCGCGGCAGAAATTGATTGACAAGATTGATGAAGCGCGAATCGTCCTTCCAAAGCGCTACACGCAGTCGGGTCGTTTGCGTTTGGCCGAGCCGCCACCTAGCGGAATTGAAATGTTTCGTTGCGAGGATCTTGGCTTTTCGTATGCGGTCGATCCGCCTAAATACATCTTCCGCGGCATTAATTTCAACATCGCCCGCGGCGATAAAGTCGCACTCATCGGCTATAACGGCTTGGGCAAAACGACGCTTATGCGGGTGATTGCGGGGACGCGTCAGCCAACGGAAGGCAAGGCTGTCCTCGGGCACAACGTGATTCCTGGTTATCTTTCGCAAGAGTTCGCTGAAACGATTCCGCCGGACGTGAGCGTTTATCGCAATGCGAAGAATGCGTGGGATGCGCATGGGGGCGGATCCGAAAAGATTTTCCGCAATCAGCTGGGCGCATTTGGTTTCGATGAGAATGATGTGGAAAAGCCGGCGGGCGTTTTGTCGGGCGGCGAAAAGATTCGTCTTGCGTTTTTGCGCCTCTTTTTGACCGCGCCAAATTTCCTTTTGCTTGACGAACCCACGACCCATCTTGACTTGGATGGACGCCGCCTGTTGCAGGATGCCTTGCAGAAGTACACGGGCACGATTCTGC
>CAVIVB010000251.1:0-2928 GCA_963645785.1 bacterium | reverse complement strand
CTGTATCCTCAAAATCGACCCAATCGAAACACCCAACTCATCCGCCTGTATCAAAGCCATCGCCACCGACCTCAAATCCGCCTGCTTCACACGCTCCGCCATATTCTTCAACGCCTCTCGCCGCGACGACCCAATCTGAATCTCCTTCGTCATCCGCAAAAGCTCCTCATTCAGCGCATCCATCTTCCGCGTCTGACAATTCCGCTGCAACGCAGAAATAAAATCCATCCCCGCTTCCACACTCAACGTCAAAATATCCAGCACAAACGGCAACGCCTTCATAATCGCCAAATGCCGCTTCTTCAACTCGCCCTTCAACCACAAAATCGGCTGCAACGCAAAAATCAAAATCCCCATCACACACAAAAATCCACGCCCATCCGTGAACACCGAATCCGGTATCATCACCCCCAAAAGCACAATCAATAAACACCACACCGCCCCCAATACCACCGGCGAAATCAATTCAAGCGCCACAAATTCCTTCCCCGTCAAAAGCCCCTCAAATCCCGCAGATACCAACTTCGCATTCGCCGCGGCAATCCTCTTCTCAAACCGCGCCGTCCCCAGCACCTTGTCCAAGTTCCCAACAAACGGCAACAATAGCCGAAAAATAAGGGGTATAGCACGCTCCTGACGCCGACCATCCGCAAGCGTCACATACGTCACTTCCTGTGCCGTCACAAGAATGTAAGCCGTCGCGAGAGCCGCCGCAACCGCCCACGCCAATACTAAGCTGTACGCACCCAAAATCATGTCTATATTATACCATATTCTGCCGCGAATTTCAATACCATTTCGTAAAAATCTGCCGCGCCCACCACCAGCTGTCCCGCGTTTTGCCTTGTCGCGCTCCGTCGGCCCATAGCAAAGGGGGTCCGGGGCGCGAGCCCCGTCATAACAAGCCCCGCCTTTCGCGGCTAGCCCTTATTCCTCAACCTCAACCTTGAAAAAGCACTTATCCCCAAGCGAGAACGTGCACGAAAATTCGCCTTCCGTCCCCGCCTCACAATACATCGACGCATCCACCTTCACTTCGCCCAATGTCTCCATCTCCACATTCAAATCCTTCGTCCCCATCACACGCACCGTCCCAATCACCATCTCGCCCGAAATGCTCTGCCCTTCTGGTGGCTCAACCCGAACCCTCACAATCCCCGTCTTTGGCTCAAACCCAATAATCGTCATCTTTGGCTCGCCATATTCAACACCCACTTCGCCCGCCGCCGACACACTCGAAACCTTCGCCGAAAGCCCCAACTTCTTCGCCAGCCGAATGCGCCCATCTTCTTCCTTGACCAAAATCTTCTTCACACCCGAAAGTGCCGCGACCGCCTGCCGCACATAATTGCGCGTCGAAAGCTGAAGCGTATTCGTCCCCGAATCAATCGTCGCCAATTCTTCACCCGTCGTCGAACACGCGAGCGTATACGTCGTCGTCCCATCGCTATTCGCATTCGCCTTGACCGCGGCAGTTGCCCCCGCAACCGCAAAAGAAAGCCCCGCCGTCTTCGTCTTCAAAAGCTCATACTCCCCATCACTCCAACCATCCTCCGGCGCCACAACCGCGACCGCCTGCGCCGCGCTCACCGCATCCTCCACCACAATCGGCAGCCCATCCACACTCGCCTGCAACGCATCCCCCGCCGCGAGCGTAAGCGTCTTCACATGCGTCTCCGCCACAACCGTCTGCGCCGCTTCCAGCCTCGAAAGTGCCGCGCTCGTCCCCAAACTCCGCACCATCCCATTCACCGTCGCAAGCCCACCTTCCGCGGCAAAAACATCGCGCACCCCACTCGCATCCCCCGCCTCAATCTTCACAATCGTCACGTCCGAAAATTGCCCTTCCGTCCCATCTCGCACCATAAATGTCACACGCGCCAAACTCCCCGTAAAACCATTCGCATCCACCTCGCGAAACGCCTTCAACGTAATGCGCCCCGCCTCCGCCAACGACGCCGTAAATTCCCCACCAAACTCGCCCGCTTCCACCGCCGTGCACGCCACAACCTGCGCATCATACGCAAGCTCCATCGCCGCATACCCCACGCACCCCGTCGTCACAAGCGTGACCGGCACCACCACCTCGCGCCCCGGATTCGTCGCAAACGTCCCCACCTGCACACTCGCCCCACGCGCACCCATCCACGCCGCCAAAACGGCCGCGCACATCAAGCCAAATCTCATCGCCTTCACCGCCTGACTCCTTTCTCGTCAAAGTCCTTGCGCATCAAATGCATATCCCCATGATCAATACGCCCATCACCATTATAATCGCCCGCACGCTCCGCGCGCCCACGATCCTCTCGTCCGCCACCGCCACCCGGTCGCCCATCCGCCCATTCATCCATCCGCTTATAATCATCACCATCCAATCGACCATCACCATTCATGTCCCCACGCGAATACGGCGGCACAATCCGCTTGTCATCCTTCGGACGCGTAAAGTCAATCGCCACCCCGCCCGCAATCCGCACCGGCGTATACGCCTTCCCACCTTCCGCAAGCGCCAATTGAATACTCGCCGCCCCCGGCATAAACCCAAGCGCCGTCACCCTCTCCGCATATTGCTCACGCAAATAAAACCGAATCGTCAACACTTCATACTCTTGCGCCAACAACCCCAACAAACCCAACCGCCGCGCCGCCAGCTTCCCACTCACGCCCCGAATCGTCAACACCCCATCCACCGCGGCAAATTCAAATTCACCCTTCAAACCAATCACACCAACCGGCTCCACACACCGCGCATCATAACCAATCTTCGCGACAAATCCATCCCACGTCACATCACGCCACGGCCGCACAATAAGCGGCACCTCCACCGTCTCGCCAATCTTCCCCCTCGCCGCACCCAACTTGAACGACGCAAATGAATACCCATACTTCGATGGATCCGTCTCCGTCCCTTCACCCTCACCATCATCC
>CAVIVB010000250.1:0-2930 GCA_963645785.1 bacterium | reverse complement strand
TTGAACAAAATGCCGCGCTCATTCACCGACATATCATTGATGGACGACATACGCCCCGCAAGCTCCAACGCCAGCGAATCAAATCTGCCGCGCTCGGCCGAATCATCCGTCGCCTCATACGGATAGGACCCTTCCTTCGTCCAATTCCCCACCAAGCCCCGCGCACGCTCCTCGCTCAACACCGCAAAATGCGCCCGCAAAACCTTCTTAGCCCCTTCCAAATACGCACGCACTTCCGGATTGAGCTCATCCATAACAAGCGCATTTTCAGCATGCAAAGCGGGGAACCGCGGCGAAACCAAATACGCCGTATAACTCACGCCACCCGTGCGAATGCCCGGCGTCACTTCACGCAATTGAAACCCGTCCGGACCCGTCAGCACCAAATGCCCCGACCCCACAAACTTGCGCTTCCATTCAATAATCTCCAGCTTCGCCTGCGCCCCCGATTCAATCGTCACCGTGTAATCCGTCACGCGCCGCTGCACAATCACAGGCGTCACCGGCAACCCATTGAAATAAATCCGCACATTCGGATAACTCTTCAAATAAAGCGCAAATTTTGCCGCGAGCGATTGCACCGTCTCATTGACATTCAAAAGCGAATCGCTATTGGCCTTGACATTCTCAATGTAAACTTCCGTACCCGTGCTCGGCCCCGGCTGCTCATACGAATCAAGCTCAAACACGCCCGGCGCCTCACTCTCACCCCACAGCCGATACGACAACAACTCGCCCCCCACGCGCACCGTCGTGCGCCATTCCACACGCGACCCCAACGCAAACGCCTTGAATCGCCCACACCCATGCCGACCATGCAACCGCCGATGCGCCTCGGGCGTCTCATTTGTGCCGCGCTTCCAGCTCCCGCCAAGCGACCCAAACGTCGCATCCGCCCGCAATACATCAATCCCCGTCCCGTCATCCGAAACCCGCACCGCGGCAATTCCACCAAGCGGATTCGTAATCAAATCAATCTTGACTTCACGCGCGTCCGCATCCAGCGCATTCCAGACAAGTTCCTCAAGCGCCGCAAGTGGCGTCGCGTTGGCAAGCGAGCCAATGTAATCCGCCTGAGCCTGTACAAGAATGCGCTTACTCATAGCTTCAATTCCTCCACGCCGCCCGCTTTCGTGACCTTCTCAATCCGCTGCCGCACCCCTTCCAAATCCTTCGTGCACGTCTCAATCAACGCCCGCCCCTCTTCAAAGGACACAATCATTTCATCCAGCGTCAACTTCCCAGACTCCATCTTTGCGACGAGGTCCTCCAACTTCTTGAGATTGTCTTCGAATTTCATAAACGGCGTGCCTATCCTCACTTAGAGATCGCGAATAAAAATGTTACGCCATTCAATCGGGTCGCCATGGCACTGCAACTCAATCTGCTCAACTGGGAAAATATCAATGCCGCGATCCCAGTAGTTCTCAAGTTCCACATTGTCCACGACGAGCACCCCATTCAGCCACACCGTCACATTCTTGCCCACCATCTTCACATGGAAACGATTCCAATCGCCCACAAGCTTGTCCGCAATCTTGAGCGCATCATGCGCACCCTTCTGATTGTTGTACAATCCGCCCGAACCAACGCCCCATTCATGATCCGCATCCCAAATCTGCACCTGCGGCGCACCACGCAAATAAAGCCCAGAATCACCCGTAATCGACATCGTCCGCCAATCTGCCCACAACTCAAAATCCCCATAATCCTTCTTCGTCGCCAGCGAATACCCGCCATTGAACCCATCAAAATACATCGCGCCATTCCGAATCGACCAATGCTTCATCATCGTCACATCCGCCTTCTTTTGCATCGCCGCGCGCTTCTCCGCCGTCGCCGCCTGACGCACCTTCGGATTGTCAAATCCCTCTTCCGGCGTCACGCCCTTCCACATCTCCACAAGCTGTTCCGGCTTGCCATTGTAATACGCGGTAAATCCCGCCGGCGTCTTCATCACCATCTTCGGGCACCCTTCGCCCATCTTCGCACACGCCGGCAATTCCTTAATACGAATATTGCGCCACTTCACATTGTGCCCATGCCCAAGCCAACCAATGTGACCCTTCTTATTATGAAGCCCCGGATGCTTCCGACCATCCATCGTGTCCCCATCACCCTTGAACTTCGACACATCCGCCTTCGTAATCAAATACCCATTCAAATAAACCTCAATCTCGCTCCCAATCACCTTCACTTCCTCAAAGTTCCACATCCCAGGCTTACGAATGTAGCTCGGACTCGCCGTGAAATACTGCCACTTCCAATCCAACTGCTTCCCCTTCACATTGTCCCGCAACGCCGGCACAATCCCATACACCGAACCCGTGTATTGATACGGTTTCAACTTATCTTTCTTCGCGGCCGAATCATAATACGCACTGCCCCCATCATCCAACAACTGCAACTCGCACATCCCCTCATACGCCGCATCCACCTCCGGCGACGGCGTGCGAATCCCAAGCCCATTGTTCCCATTCTCAGGCATCAAAAACTCAAACCGCAAAATGAAGTTCTCATACTCCTTCTCCGTCAACAAATTGCCGCGGTCCTTCGCATCCGTCGGCGTCCCAGGCTTGCACGCAATCACAGGAAATGTATTCGTCACACCATTCCTCAACACAATCGAATCCATCTCCACCGCATACATCTTCGAACCATACCAGCCCGTCAAATCCTTACCATTGAAGAGCGACACAAATCCCTCATACCAGCCCGACAAATCCTTACCATTGAAGAGCGACACAAATCCCTCTTCAACCTCATCCGGATACGAGCCCTCGCCCGAACCCAAAAAACAACAACCCGCCGACGCCGTCGCCAGCGCCAGAACCGAATACTTTGCCAACTTGTTCATTTCTCTTTTGCCTCCAATTTGGAAGATTAATCTTTTGCCCCTTTCCAGAGGCAATGCGTATTATACCATATTT
>CAVIVB010000249.1:0-2965 GCA_963645785.1 bacterium | reverse complement strand
TCAGTGGCAAGATTGCCACAATCTGTCCTGTTGCTTTCATTGTTTGCCTTTCTTGCTTTATTTTTTAGGGTACATCTGTTTTAGCGCACCGGCGTGTTTGCCGATGAGTTTTGCCGCGCACTCAAGTTTGAATGCGCAAAAGTCCGCGACCGCCGCACGGTCCTCCTCCGCGACACTATCACAGAGGAGGCGAGAGGCGAAGTCGTAATCCTCGACAAGAGCGTCGATGCGCTTGCGGAGGATGAGAAGGGGTTGATAATCCGCATTCGGAAGGTTTGCCCATGCGCTCATTGGTTCACTCCTTTCGCTTTGAGCCACTTCTGCAAGCGTGTCATCACAGCCGCCGCAGGCTTTTTGAGATGGTGATTCTCTCCGGCTTGCCATTCACTGATGAAGGCAGAGAGTTCGTCGAGCATGCGCTCGTTCGCGCCTTCTCCCAACTGCCGATGGATACGAGACCACCCCGGCCCAAATGCGGCATGGTACATATCAAGGGCCGTCATATCTCCCTTAGGTCCTCCACCATACACCAAACTTGCAGGCCATTCCATCATCAATTCAAACTTTTCACCCCGTCCCGTTCCCGAACTCGGCATATCGGTATCGGTAACGGACCGATGTTTAATATTTGGATTGGAAGGATTGGAAGGATTGGAAGGACGGACGGATTGGTCCGGATTTCGCGGGACAGACACCTTTTCCGTTTTGTCCTTGGGACATTGCGGTGTCCCGTTTTGTCCTTGGGACATTTCGGGACATTGTGTGGATTCGGTGGATTTGCGGTAGGCGCGCTTCCGCTCCCGCTCCTTCGCCTTGTTCTCCTCGATGCGCTCCTCCATCCATTCGGAATCTTGGGCGACCATTTTGACAATAACCTGTTCCATCGGGGAAAGGGCAATGTCCTGTTTGCACAAGGCCATCAAGACATGTCCCGCCACCACAGGGTCAGTTACCATCTTTCCGAAGTTGTACAGCGTGGCAGGCTTAATCATTTGGCTATCCCCTCCTTCTTCTCGGCGGTCCGCTTATTGATGCCGACAACCCAATCAAAGATTTTGTCCCAATCCGCAATAGTCATCTCGCCAATAGGCTTGGCGATTTGCTCATGGACTTTTTCCGCAAAAAACTTTTTTGCGCTATCCTTGTCCATGCCTACGACAACATCCACCTTGCGAAATTCCTCGAAGGCTTTTTGGGCCGCCGATTGGATTAGCAAAATTTTCGCCGCTGACGGCGTTTGAGGCTTGGGGGGTGTAAGTGTACCCCTTTGCGCAACGGATGCGTCTACGGGCTTCCTAGCCGTCGATTTCGGCGTTTCTGCCTTGCCCTCTTCCTTCGTATCGCTTTCCGCGCCTTCCGGGAGGTCTTCTCCCGCGAATATGTAGAGACCAAGTCCGTGTCGCGCACAAGCCTTTGTGAGTGACCGCTGAATCGACTTATTGACATCGAACGAGGTTACCCGCTCAAGCGGAATGGATGAGTTCTTGTAGTCCATGACAGGGAGGTACTCAATGAGTTCCAATCCTTCGATGGTCACACCTGTCTTGACCCACGCCGTCTTTCCGTCCGTGTGGTAGAAGCGGCCATTGGCATCTTCGTAGATGGTGTAGAACGAAGAAGGGTAGTTTTCCTTCACACGCGCCCACGCCCAAGCCCACGGCAGATAAGTGAGACCGTTCTTCTTCCGCGATTCCGCACGGCAGTCCACCGCGCTCAACACTTCGTACACCGATTTCTTATTCGTATCCATTTTCAATCTCCTTCCTTTATTTTGCCTTCGCAAGGCGCAACACACGCGCACCCGGCTTGATTTCGGTGTACCGCTTGAGGGTCGTCTCGTCAAAGCCAATGTCCGAAACAAGCCGCTTGTAATCGACCTTTTCGCTCGGCTTATTGTTCTTCCACGTCACGCGACGTGTCCCAATGAGGCCTTCCGCCGCGTCTCCCATCTCCGCCTTGATGCGGTTCTCAATCGTGGCGATGACCTCTTCGTCTGCCTTGATATTCGCCTTCTTCTCCGCAAGCAAGGCGAGGTCCGCTTCACCCACAGTAGTGAGCATCACGGTCTTATCCGTGCTTTCCGGGAAGAGTTCCTTCAAAACGTCCGTCTCGTCGTCCGTACCATCGCACGGCGGCGGCGTCTTTGTCTCGACCGCACGGAGGAATGACGCGGCGATTTCCTCGCACTCGTCCAACTCGGCTTGCGGCACGACGATGGCGACGTCAACCCATTCGGGCTTGTTCGCCGCTTCTGCCGCGTCCAACGTGTAGAGATAGCACTTTTCAAACGTGTTCGCCGACCACACAAAGACATACCAACGCGGGTAGCCCGTCACCTTCATGTAGGCCTTCACTTGACGCACGTAAGAGGCGGGGAGTTTCTCGTCTGCAAAAGCGTCGGAGTTCCATGCGGAACAGGTCTTGATTTCCAATCCGCTGTCCTCGTTCTCAATCTTGCGGTCGATCGAGGCGAACAAGTGCCGCGCCGCGTCCGATGTCATCACCGCGTTCACACGGTGGACCTTCTTCCCGCTCCGCTTCTCGAAGAGTTCCGCCGCAATCGGTTCAAGAATGTGGCCATCTCGGACTGCGATTTTGCCGCTCACGTCTTCGCGGTGAAGGGTGCCAACCCATTCTTCGTACATGCGGCGGCGCGAATGGAACTTGTTGCATCCTTCCGCCGTGCCAACTTCCGAACCGCCCAAACGCCCCTCCGCGTGAAACGCCTCCCGCATCTTGAGCCAATCCTCGCGCGTCTTGTAGGTGTGAAAAGTCAACCTCATTGTACACCTCCATTCCCCTTGTGCGCGTCGATGAACGCTTGCGCTCGCTTTGCCGCAATCAACTCCTTCAAGGCCTGTTCCATCGCGGGAAGACCATACCTAATAAAGATGTACGAAATCGTCATTCGCGGTCCGCCGAAGTGCTTGAACCCGCCAATGATGCGGTTCAGCTCATTTCGCTT
>CAVIVB010000248.1:0-2980 GCA_963645785.1 bacterium | reverse complement strand
GCCCCGAAGGCAGATGGTGTGGCCAATTTTGTCGCGGCGCAAGTTTATCAGGGGTGTCTCTTGGATGGCGAGGGGCATGTGGCCGGCGTCATTCAAATCAAGGCCGCGCGGCAAAAGACAGATAGAAAGACACGCTTGACCACATCTAAGCTTACGATCACAATCCAAATCCCAGGCGAAAAGAAGCAGACGGTCAAGGGCGTTTTGAATGTTGATTCGGGAACTTTTGTTGCCACCTTGAAGGATGGACGCGAATTGAATTTGAAGTTTGGCGCGAATGGTGTGACGGGTACATTTGATGAGGCCTCGATTGATGGCGCGCGGGACTTAGCATCGTCGAAGGTTAAGGCGGAAAAATCTGCCGCGGAGGCTGTCATCAACAAGCTCAAGAAGCGTGGCGCGGTGATGGTCGCGTGGCAAGCGGACGATGGAAAATGGAATGGACTTTCTCTTAGTGTGGGCACGAAAGGAAAGACGAAGGTTGCGGGCACGCTTGCAAATGGTACAAAGGTGAGTACGAGCACGACGCTGATTATTGGCGAAGAGGCGTGCTTGATCCCTGTCACCTATACAAAGAAGGGCACGACACTTGCGTTCAATGTGTGGTTGACGCGCGAAGGGGAGATTACCGAAGTGACGGGACTTGGGGACGCGGCACTTTGTGGCACGGCTGCGGCACTTCCTCAAGACGCCACGCTTCAATTCAATCGTGCGCATTTGGCTGCGCTCTTGGGCGCGGGCGCGACGTACGATTTGTCGACGCTCAAGATCTCTTATAAGGCTAAGACGGGAACTTTCTCGGGCTCCTTCAAGGCTTCGGTCCCGAAGTCCAATGGCCGCATGGGTTCAACGAAGGTGACCCTTTCGGGCGTGGTCGTGGATGGCGTTGGCTATGGCCAGGCGACTTATAAGAAGAGCACCATTCCGATTCAGGTTAAGTAAAGCGACCGATGGAAAAGTGCCGCGGAGGGGGGTGGCAATTTGGCCTGAATTATGGTATAATATAGGCCATGAGCACTTTACATCTTGGGATTCTTGGATCGGGCGCAGGCTCGAATATGCAGTCAATCGTGGAAGCCGTTCAAGCGGGAACGCTCGATGCGGACATTCGTCTTGTCCTTGCGGATGTGGCGGATGCGAAGATTTTGGCGCGAGCGGAGAAGTATTCAATTCCGCATCAATACCTCGATTGCGCGCCGTGGAAGACGAAACTTGAAGGCGCCGCGGAAGATCGTTGCATTGAACTTCTCAAGGCGGCGGGCGTCGATACGGTCGTCCTCGCAGGCTTCATGCGAATCGTGAAGCCGAAACTTCTCGCAGCATTCCCCAATCGCGTCATCAACATTCATCCGGCTTTGTTGCCCGCGTTCCCAGGCGTACACAGTTGGACGCAGGCGCTTGATTATGGTTGCAAGGTGGCGGGCGTGACCGTGCACTTTGTGGATGCAGGGACGGACTCGGGCCCCATCCTTGTTCAGAAGGCGGTGCCCGTCATGGAAGATGATACGCCTGAGACGTTGCATGCGCGCATTCAAGTGCAAGAACACATCGCTTATCCCGAAGCTTTGCGCATCATTGCGAGTGGCGCCTATCGGATTGACGGCCGCCGCGTCGTGATTGGATAAAGGAGGGAACAGACAAATGAAGATGAAGAGCGCGGCAGTTTTGAGCGCGGCAGTTTTGAGCTTGCAGGCGTTGGCCTATTTGAAGTTGCCAGAGATCCCGGCGAAGGTGGAAGACGGTCTTGCATTTATGGCCGAGAATGTGTATGGCGTACGCCCGGCCTTCCCTGATTTCAAGCCACGCATGGAGGTGGGCCGCATGGAAGATGGGCGCGTGCGCGATGCGATGGGCAAGAAGATCTTTGAGTATCGCCACAAGAACGTCAAGCTCAACACGATGACGCCCGTCGGCGAGAAAGAATTCACGGTGCTCACGTATTTCCCAAAAGATGCGAAGGGCCCAATTCCGCTCTTCTTGTATCTTTCGTTTGAACCAGATGAATTGTGGAATGGCCGCTTTCCCGTGAAGGAAATTCTCGAAAGAGGAAGTGCCGCGGCCATCTTCTTTTACGAAGATGTGATGCCTGACCGGTGGGACGAAATCCAATCGATCAAGGAACGCGCGCCGAATGCATGGGGGACAATCTCGGCTTGGGCGCTCGCGGCCAGTCGCGTCGTGGATTGGGCCGTTGCCGACAAGGATGTGGACAGCCGCTATATCGCCATCGTCGGCCATTCGCGCTTGGGCAAGACCGCCCTTTGGGCAGGTGCAAATGACCCGCGCATCGCCTTGACGTGTGTGAATAATTCCGGTTGTTTTGGCGCGCGGCTCCACGCGTGCAACTTGGAAATTGACGCCCCGCACATGATTGGGGGCGAGACTATTGCCACGATTACGTCTTGGGTCGGTTATTGGTTTGCGCCAAACGCGAAGAAGTTCGCCGGCAAAGAACAAGAGCTTCCCTTCGATCAACATTGGGTGACCGCGGCAGTTGCGCCGCGCCTCCTGGCCATCGCCTCGGCCGACCTCGATACGTGGGCGTGCCCCTCCGGCGAATTTGCCAACTTCGAAGTGACAAAGAATTATTATCACTCAAAAGGCGCGGCAGAAAATGTTCATTATCACCTTCGTCATGGCGAACATGCGATCTCGCTTTACGATTGGAATGAGTACTTGAACTTCGCCAAATCCCGCGGTTGGCCCTTGAAGTAAGACCCGACGAGCCGAGACGATTCAACCCCTCACCGCGGCACTTTGAGTGTGTCCAGCGAGGACATTTGGGTTATCATAGGGAGAAATTTGGTGCTGCACCCGGTCTAACTTGTATCTAGACCGGGTGTAACTTGTATCTAGACCGGGTGCAACTTGTGTCTAGACCGGGTGTAAGTACAAGTTGGACCGGGTGTAAGTATGAGTTGCACCCGGTCTAGACATAAGTTGGACCGGGTGCAGATACAAATTTCCTAGGGTAATAGGA
>CAVIVB010000247.1:0-2990 GCA_963645785.1 bacterium | reverse complement strand
GTGTGCGCTTGAGGGAGGGTTGAGAGTGCTTGGGGCTGGTGGGCGGTTTGCGGTGATTACATTTGAGAGTTTGACAGACCGCGAAGTGAAGAGATTTTTTGCCGCGCATGTTGGGCGAGAAGTTGCGTTGCAGCAGGGCGGGGCGGAGTGGCGTGGGGACGTGCCGCGGGTGCGGGCGGTTTCGCGCAAGGCAATTTGTGCAACAGAAGAAGAAGTAAAAACAAATCCGCGAGCGCGTAGCGCGAAGTTGCGCGTCGTAGAAAAGGAGTGAGGTATGAGGAAGAATCGTAAACGTACAAAAGAAATGTCGGTTGTGGCGTCGCGCTCGATGCATATTGGGGCGATTATCATGATGCTATTTGTGATGGTCATTATTAATTTGCTTGCGTCGTCGAGTTGCGACCAGTTGATGAAATCGATTGGGGAGAAGGAGAAGCGGTTGGCGAAGCTTGAGAATGATCGCAAGCGAGCGAGTGCGGATTGGGATCGGATGAAGACTTCGGAGAATCTTGACCGTATGCTTCTTAAGCATGGGCTTGCGATGAAGTATCCGCGTGCGGATCAGGTGGTACGGATGGGGCGGAATGGGCGTGCGATGCCGGGGCAACTTTCTTTGGCGCGGATGGAGCAAAGCAACAAGGCGCGAACGACGGCGGAGTATCATCGTCGTCGGCGGTGATGCGAACAAAGTGGGTGGCGGTGCATGAACGGCGAGAGGATCAGATTTTGGATTCCAATTCTAGTGCTGTTCTTGTTCATTGCTTATACTTCGCAGAAGTTGGTGCGTGCGCATATTGATCCGAACGTCAACTCGATTGATTACACATTTGAGCGAGATCTGCCGGGGACGCGCGGCGCAATTTATGATGGGTGTCGCGATGGGAATGGAGCGGGTGGGTGCCCGCTTGTGAAGTCGGTGCCAGTTTGGGAATATTACCTTGATCCTGTTGCGCTTACGAATCGTGTTGTGCGACGTAGGGGAGAGCCGCCGCGCCCAGCTAATGCCATTGTGAAGACCATTGCGCGCGTTCTCAAATTGGACTACAAGAAAGTCCTCAAGATGAGTCAGAATGTCCGTCGACGATATCAATATCTTGCTACATCGACGGATCCTGAAGCTTATCGTATTTTGGCTGATTCCAAGCTTGTTTCTGGTGTTGCGATTGAGGATCGTCAAGTTCGCCAGTATTTGCACAAGCGCTCGCTTGCACATGTTCTTGGATCGGTCAATGCTGAGCATGTTGGGTCTGCGGGGATTGAGCTTAAATTCAATAAGCAACTGAGTGGTTCTACAGGGAAGTTGCGTAGCATGAAGGATGCGCGTGGGCGTGAAGTTTATGATAAGCGTATTGTTTCTATTGACCCGATTCCTGGCTGTGACATTTATCTTACGATTGATCATAACATTCAATATGAAGTTGAGACGGCGCTTGCGGATGGGTTGAAAGAGTTTGGCGCGGCAACGGGGTGGTGTGTTGTTTTGGATGTGCGCACGGGGGCTGTTCTTGCGCTTGCTTCGTTGCCTGACTTTAATCCTGTTCAATTTGGTAAGGCGCCTGACGCGGCAAAAATTAATCGGGTGACGAATTTGACGTACGAGCCTGGCTCTGTTATGAAAGTTATCACTGCTTGTGCGGGCATTGATTCGCGTATTGTTACGCCTAACACAACTTATTCAACTAATCGTGATGATGACCGTTACTATCGTTTGCCAGGTGATGGGCGCCATGTTTGGGAGCCGCGTATGAGCGTGCGTGATGCGATTGTTCATTCGTCTAATATAGTTATTGGCAAACTTGGGTGCGACATTGGGCCTGAACGTCTTTGGTCTTACATGACGGCATTTGGTTTTGGTTCGCGTACGGGCATTGAGCTGCCAGGTGAGGAAGCAGGCATTCTTCCTTATTGGAAGCGCTGGGATAAGGTTAAATGGTCGCGCGCCCCAATTGGGCAAGGCGTTAGTGTCACTGCGCTCCAATTAGCTTCTGCCTATCAGGCTATTGCCAATGATGGTGTGCGTATGCGTCCTTACATCGTTGAAAAGATTGTTTCTTCAGATGGCACAGAGCTTCTTCATACTGATCCGCAAACGCTTGGCCATCCGATTTCGGCTGCGACTGCTCGTCAGGCGCGGGAAATGATGCTAGGTGTTGCTTCTAGTTCTGGCACTGCGCGGCGTGCTGCTATTCGCGGCTATTCCATTGCGGGCAAGACAGGTACTGCACAAAAGGTCGTGAATGGTCGCTATTCGGATCATCTCTTTTATGCGACTTTCTGTGGCATTGTTCCTGCTGTTGATCCGCGGCTTGTTATTCTTGTTACGCTTGACTTTGAAGAGCGTCGTAAGTTTCACCAAGGCGGCAATTCATCTGCGCCCATCTTTCGCCGTATTGCAACTGCTGCACTTCGTTACCTTATGATTCCGCCTGATCGCCCAGACGAGCTTGTTGAATTTGATAGCGATGATGAGTTCGATAAAATCATGGAGGAGCGTGCACAAAAAATCGGCACGGAACTTGACGATTAAAACATTTTACTCAACCACTAAACAAGGAGATAATAGAAATGAAAACACTCAAACTACGACATGTTTTATTTGCCTTTGGGGCAATCGCGGCACTTCTTACGACAGGCTGTGCCACAGTTGAGATTTCGTCGCCTAACGCGCTTGATGGCGTGGAAATAAAGGGCTCCAAGCCTGGCGATGTCAATCGCGTTATTGTTCTTGAGAACGATGGCTACTTCCTCTTCTCTTATATTCCGCTCGTTGCGGGCAATATGAAGTGGAGCCCTGCCGCGCAAGAGATCAAGGATGGTCCATCCTTCTTCTGTTGTGAAACAACCACCCAACCGATGCTCGACACGCTTTACCATTATGCCAATCGTGAGAATTGCGATGTCGTTGATGTCATCATTAACAACCGCACTGAATATGGTTTTGATTTGACCTCTTTGATGGGGCTTTTCAAAGCTGCCATTGGGTGTGAGCC
>CAVIVB010000246.1:0-3015 GCA_963645785.1 bacterium | reverse complement strand
TTTATGGGTGCGAATGGGGGTTTCTTGGAAAAAGTCACATGTGGTTTTCAAAAAAGTCACATGTGGTTTTAAGAATTTCCACATGTGGTTTTTTAAAAAGTCACATGTGATTTTTTCCAAAGCATACCGGAAACGTACCAAAGAAAGCCAGGAATCGAACCATCTTTACTGAGGAACGCGACCAATTCCAAGTCGTCATCTAACTCAAAAGAAAGCGCGCGGCACTTTTTTCCGCGGCACTTTTCAATCCCAAAATAAAAGAGATCTCCCCCTTTCGGAGGAGATCACCTTCAAACGAAAACTCAATAGCTTATTCAGCCGCCTGAGCTTCTTCGTCCGTAATCGTCACTTTGAACTTCACGTTCACGCCGTGGCCAAGGTCAATCGTCGCCGTGTACTCACCGACTTCACGGAGAGCATCGTCGAGATCAATCTGCGAACGCTCAAGCTTGACGCCGCGGTTCGCTTCAATCGCCGCGATGAGGTCGGTCACGCTGACCGAACCATAGAGGCGCTTACCGTCCGTCGTGTGGGCGGCAACATTGAGCGAGATATCCGCAAGCTTCTTCGCCAGTTCCAACGCCGCCTTCTTTTCCTCTGCAGCGCGAGCAGCACGCTCGGCCTCGAGCTTTTTCAAGCGACGCTTCGCTTCTTCGGTCGCGACCGCGGCCAAACCACGAGGCATCAAGAAGTTCCGCGCATAGCCCGGCGCGACCTTCACGATCTCGCCAGCCTTGCCCAGCTTCTTCACGTTGTCCATCAACATCACTTCAACATGCTGTTGCATCGTCATCTTCCTTTCATTAGGCCATGAGACCCATGTTACGGGCGCGCTTCACGCCCTGGCGAATCTGACGCTGCTGCGCCGCAGTCACACCCGTGATGCGCGCCGGCAGAATCTTGCCGTAATCCGTGATGTAATACTTGAGCGTCTCGATGTCATTGACATCAATCTGGTCATTCGGACCAAGTGGCGGACGCTTACGTGCTGCGAATTCCTCACCAGCCGTCGAATTGGATTTTCTGAAAGCCATTTTCTTTATCCTTCCTTGTTATCTATTAAAACGGAACGTCTTCTGGATCAGTGTCCACAACTTCTGGATCGCGCGAGGCCTGGGTACTTGGCGCATCGCTCATTCCAACGTCCTTGTTTTCAACCAATCGGTGTTCACCAATCGGCAGGAACTTGATTGTGGCAGCCCGAACTTTCAACTTCTGATGCCGCACACCATCCTTCTCCCAACTGTCCATCTGCAAGCGCCCTTCAACAAGGACCGAACGCCCTTTGCTCAGGTACCGCCCACACAGCTCCGCCAGCTTGTCCCACGCGTCGACATCGACAAACACAGGAAACTCTTGGAATTGCCCATTGCGATCTTTCCGCCGTTCATTGACAGCGACGCTCAAGCGAGCGACCTTCATACCAGTCGCCCCCGTCGCGCGCACATCTGGATCGCGCGTCAGATTGCCCATGATGATTACTCTATTGAAAGAGGCCATGTTAACACCTTACTTTCCGTTATGTTCTTTCTTAGGCTTCCGCCGTCACTTCGTCCTCAGCCGGAGCTTGAGCCTCAGCTTCCGCTGCGGCCGCCGCGGCGGCTTCCTTCTTCGCGATACGCTCAGCACGATCCGCACGTTCCTGCGCAATCTTCGCTTCGCGACGTGCGTCCACGCTCAGAATCTGAACACGGAACACTTCCTCAACGAGATGGTAACGATTCACGAGTTCACCGACCTTCGCCGGATCCAACTCAAAACGCACCTTCACGTACGCACCACTCTCGCGCTTCTTCATCGGACGCGAGAACGTACGCTTGCCAAGCGACACTTTTTCTAAGATATTGCCGCCCAAACGCGTCACTTCCCCAAGCGCCTTTTCCAAGTTCGCTTCGAGTGCTTCGTCGCGCGCAATGCCAACGAAAATATAAAGAGCATCGTAAGTCTTCATTACTTCTTCTCCTCCTTCTTAGCGTCAGCCGCTCCGGCTTCCTCTTCCTTGCCCTTCTTGATGACTTCAGGCGCCTTCGCCGCTTCCGCAGCAGCAGGAGCCGCATTCGCCGCCGGCACATCGTCCGGAGACTTCACAACCGCGAGCGCCAATTCGCCGCGCGTCACAATCGTGTACTTGTCACCAAGCTTCAGGTCACGCACAAACAACGTCTGGTCCAGCCCAAGAGCCGACACATCCACGTCAAAGCGCTCGGCAATATCGCCCGGCAAGCAGTCAACTTCAATCGAACGAAGCGGCTGTTCCAAAACGCCGCCACCGAGCTTCACGCCCACTGCCTCGCCAACCAAATACACCGGCACCACCACGCGAACCTTTTCCGTCAGCGACACTTCGCTGAAGTCCACGTGAATCGGCGTCCCAGCCAACACATCGTTCTGAACCTCGCGCATCAACGCAGGAACATCACGACCATCCATCTCGAGCGTCACCAAGAGCTGCTTGCTCGTATGGCCACGCATCGCCATCATGAAGTCGTGCGACGGCAGCTTGATAAGCTCCGTTCCGCCCTTCTTCATCTTCATCACCGAACCAGGAATCATCCCCGTCCGGCGCAAACGGCGTACCGCCGCAGTACCCTGTTCGGTACGCGCTTCCGCCTTGATCTTAATTTGATCCATTCTTGCCTTTTTTGGTAATCTTCCGCATACTCTCGCGCACTCGCGCTACCCTCCGCGGCAAAACGGCGCATATTATACCATATTTTAGCCCCATTTTGCAAGCACAATCTTCAACTTTTTTTTCTCAACTCCAACGGCCCCCGCTACCTGACGATGCTCCCGCACCCGCGAAAGAAACCGTAAGTGCAAAAAGAATGGAACAGACGTCGCAAATTGGCAAAGTACATCTGAAATCGGCAACGCCAACCAAACCGCAAGCGTCTTATCTTCCATAAAATACGGCAATATCCAAATACATGGCAACAAACAAATCCCCTGACGCAAAAGCGAAAGAAAAACTGCCGCGCTCGGCCGCCCAATCGACTGGAAATACGTCGTCGCCAC
>CAVIVB010000245.1:0-3065 GCA_963645785.1 bacterium | reverse complement strand
GGGTGCAAATGTATGGGTCAATTTGCGAAAAAGTGCCGCGGAGATATGGAAAGATTGAAGTATAACAGAAAGATAAAGATTGTGCTTGAAATGGTGGGGCAAAATATGATATAATATGCATTCAACAGTTTTCATAGTTAGATTCAGTACATAGAAAGGTAGATAGACAATGAAGATGACATGGCAGCCGTCGAAGATTAAGCGGAAACGGAAAATTGGTTTCCGTGCACGTCGTGCGACGAAGGGTGGGCGCAAGGTGCTTGCGGCCCGCCGTGCGAAGGGTCGTAAGCGCCTGACGCAGGTCTGAGGATTTGGGTATGTCCACTCGGCTCCCCGGCGTGAGGTACGGATGTATCTTCGACCGGGGGCGTTCCGTGAAGGGGCGTCTCCTTGTTGGATGGCACTTGGCGTCTCCCGATGGGGGACGTCTTGCTGGCGTTGTGGTGGCGAAGAAGACGTTCCACGATGCGGTGCCGCGGAATCGAGCGAAGCGGTTGATGCGCGAGGCGTATCGGTTGCTGGCGAAGGAAGGCGCGGTGCCGGAGGGTGTGGACTGGGTGTTCGTGGCGAGGCGAGCGATTGAGGGGAAGACGTGTCGCGAGGTTATGGACGAGATGAGGAGAGTATGCGCACGGCGCTGATTTATTTGGTGCGTGCGTATCAAGTGGTGCTCTCACCTTTTTTGGGTGGGGCGTGTCGGTTTGAGCCGTCGTGTTCCGAATATATGATTGGGGCGTTGAAGGTTCATGGGGCGTTGAAGGGGACGATTTTGGGATTGTGGCGCATTTTGCGGTGTCATCCGTTTGGTGCGCATGGGTATGATCCGGTGCCTGAGAAGGGGCGTTGGACGGTCGATAAGCCCGAATGGGCGAAGGCTTCTTAATTAAAGGAAGAGAAGGAAAAGAGAAAATGAATAAGACAGAAAAGTTGATTTGTTTGTTGCTGGGCGCGGTCTTGGCGTTTTGGATTTTCAAGGAAGTGCCGAAGCAGAAGAAGGCGGCGGCGGAGGCGGCTGAGCGGGCGCGGATTGCGGCGACGAATCAGGTGGCGGCGGCAAAAAGTGCCGCGGTGGTGAAGCCAGCGGTGGAGGCGGAGGCGAAGCCAGCGGAGAAGAAAGTTGAGCTCGTTGCGCCGACGGTTCCGGAGAAGATTGTTGTTCTTGAGAATGACCAATTGAAGTTGGAGCTTTCGAGCTGGGGGGCGGTTGTGAAGCGTGCGACGTTGAAGGGGTACGCGAAGCGGCGTGGGGAGTTGAGCGAGGAGAATGGTCCGGTTGAATTGGATTTTGCCGCGGCGCCGTTGGGGGCGTTGTCGGGCGTGGAGGGGCTGGCGGAAAATGCCGCGTATGAGGTGAGAAGTGCCGCGTCGAATGAAGTTGTTTTTGTGAATGCGAAGGTGACGCGGAAGGTGACGCTTGGGGCGGATTATCAGGTGACGTATGAGGAGACATTTGCGAATGCGGCAGGTGCGCCGACGGCGCTTTCTTTGGGCGTGATGCAGATGGGGATTTCGAAGAATGATTTGCTGTCGATTGATAGTATGGCGCAGTCGCCAAAGGGAGACAAGGCGATTCATCACAGCGAGGAGGAGCCGCTGAAGGATTATTTGGTGGGCGGTTTGTCGGGCGGTTGCAGCGGGTCGAAAAGTGCCGCGGGGTTGCCTGAGAAGATGGAGGTGCCGTATCGTGGGGCGCAGAATTGGGTGGCGGTGAAGAATCGGTTTTTTGTGACGGCGCTGGCGAAGTCGAGCGCGGCGAATGATGGTTTTGTGGCGACGGTTGCGCGGGATGTGCGGGCGCAGAATTATCGTCCGGAAAGTGTGGCGGCGCGTGTTGTGTTTCCGGCGATGGGGGCGGGGAATGTGACGCGGACGAGCGTGTTTTATGTGGGGCCGAAGAAGCAGGCGTTGTTGTGGGATTTGGGGATGAAGGATGTGATGGACTTTGGGATGTGGCGTTGGATTTGTTATCCGCTTGTGTGGATTTTGAATGTGTTCCATGATTGGGTGCCGAACTTTGGTGTGGCGATTATTTTGCTGACGATTTTGGTGCGGATTTTGTTCTGGCCGTTGACGCACAAGTCGACGGTGGGGATGAAGAAGATGCAAGAGATTCAGCCGCTGATGAAGGAGATTCAGAAGAAGTACAAGGATAATCCGCAGCGGTTGCAGCAGGAGACGTGGAATTTGTATAAGGACCACAAGGTGAATCCGATGAGTTCGTGCTTGCCGATGCTGATTCAGATTCCGGTGTTCATTGCCTTGTTCAATGTGCTGAGGAGCGCGGTGGAATTGCGGTATGCGCCGTTCTTGTGGATTGGAGATTTGTCGGAGCCAGAAGGTTTGTTTGCGAGCTGGTTCCCGTTTGGCGGGCTGAACATTTTGCCGATTTTGATGGCGGCGACGATGGCTTTGCAGAGTGCGCTGACGCCTTCGACGGGCGATAAGAGCCAGCAGCGGATGATGATGGTGTTTATGCCGGTGATGATGCTGGTGATGTTCTATTCGTTCCCGTCGGCGTTGTCGCTTTACTGGACGTTGAGTCAGGTCTTTTCGATTGTGCAGATGTGGTTGATTCGGCGGCAGGGCGCGGCAAAAAGTTCGGGTGGCGCGGCGATTATTCCGGAAGTGATTGATCCACCGCAGACGCGGCAGATGCGTCGTCACGGCTAATAAAATAAGGGCGCGGCAGATATGGAACGTTTTGAACTTGAGCCAGAATTGCAAGAAGAGATTCGCACGCGTGTGATGGGCGAAGGGTTTATGCGCTTGACGCAGGTGGTGCGGCGGAATGGTTCGACGTTCAAGATTGCGATTCGGCCGGTGGAGATTGGGGGTCTGAGGAAGTTTCAGGCGGAGATGACGGACGAGGGGCAGGTGAGCGTTAAGAATTTTGACGCGGCAGAAATTGTGGATGGGCTGGAGGAGATTATTGCGCAGCGTGGGGCGAGGGATCTGCATTTGATGACGGCGACGGGGGATTTGCATATTCGGGTGACGCGCAAGGGTCATGTGTTGACGTCGCGCTCGGCGCCGATGGCGCGTGAGGTGGTGTTGCAAGGGCATGA
>CAVIVB010000244.1:0-3083 GCA_963645785.1 bacterium | reverse complement strand
GTCTCATCTCAGGCGACCTCTTCCACCTCAATTGGAAACTCCTTCTTGTCGGCTTTTCCGTCGCGCTTTTCTCTAGCATTCTTCCTTTCACGCTCGATCTTTATGCGATGAAAGGCTTGCAAGAAAAGACATACTCCATCTTGATGAGCCTCGAACCTGCTGGCGCGGCACTTTCTGGCTTCATCTTCCTAGGCGAAAAACTTTCACTCATTCAATGCTTCGCAATGGTATGCGTCATCATTGCATCGATTGGATCAACGCACACAAGCGCAAAAAAGTGAAGCGAAAATCTGCCGCGCTCAGCGAGTTTTGAGAACGTCAAGAACCGCGCGAAAGAAATCTTCTGGCGTTGAAGCTCCACTTGTCAGACCAAGATGTTGAACGCCGGACAAGTCAAGCGCGGCCACTTCTTCAAGCGTGCCCGCACGAAATGTGCGGCACGGCGCAACTTCACACAAGCGCCGCGTGTTGGATGAGTTGGCGGACCCAAGGACAAGCAAGGCATCACCACGAAACGCGCGCACCGCATCTTGCCTCTCCTTTGTCGCATGGCACACTTCCGCCATCGTTTCCACGTTCCCAAAATGCTCTTTAAGCTTGGCGACAACCTCGGCAACTTCATCTGAATTCAAAGTTGTTTGTGAGATAACACCGATTTGATTGGTGTCTTGTGGGAGGTCTGGGTAGATAGTAGCCGAGGGAATTTCGCCGCGGATACCTTCCACTTCCACATGATTCGCGTGGCCAATAATGACGGTCGGTATGCCTTTATAGGCTAGGCGCCGCGCAGCACGATGGACTCTTTCCACAAAGGGACACGTCGCATCTATGACATGTAAATGGCGCGCTTCCGCTTCTTCGCGCACAGCAGGCGAGACACCATGCGCAGAAAAAAGAATCGTCGCACCATCCGGAACTTGGGAAAGTGTATTCACAAAGGTAAAGCCGCGCGCCTTGAGACGCGCAACAACGAGCTCATTATGAACAAGCTCATGCAAACAATAGACGTTTGAAAGTGCCGCAGCCTTGGAAAGTGCCGCGGTCACGCCCGCACAAAATCCATGAGGTTGAAGAACTTCGACTCTCATCCTTCGGTCTTTTTTGCTTCGTTCCAAAGCGCATCCATTTGCTCAAGGCTCATATCCGTGAGCTTGGTGCCCTTCTCTTTGGCCGCAGCTTCAACGGCACGAAAGCGTTGTGAGAATTTGTCGGTCGTAAGTTCAACAGCCGATTCTGCATCGATACCCACGTGGCGCGCGAGATTGCAAACAGAAAAGAGTAAATCGCCAAGTTCACGTTTGACCGCATCAAGCTCAGCAGGGTTTTTCTTCGCGCCATCTTTTGTGATGCCCGCGGCAGTTAGTTCCGCTTCAAGCTCGGCAAGCTCCTCGTGAATCTTTTCAAGAGGCCCTGAAGAATCCTTCCAATCAAATCCAACACGTGAAGCTTTCTCCTGTGTACGCTGGGCTTTGAGGAGGCCTGGCAAGGTTGGTGGCACGCCATCGAGTGCGGAATGCCGCGCTTCCTTTTTATGCTCGACTTGCTTGATCTGTTCCCAATTTTTGAGAACGGTCGCAGGGTCTTTCGCGGTGACGTTGCCGAAGACATGCGGATGGCGCCGAACAAGTTTGTCGGCTATAGCATTGGCCACATCATCGAATGTGAACGTCCCTTTTTCTTCGGCCATGACCGATTGGAACATAATCTGAAGAAGAACGTCGCCAAGCTCTTCAATGTAGTTGGCTTTATCTTCAGGCTTGGCCATCGCCGCAAGCAATTCGTACGTCTCTTCAAGGACGCAAGGTTTGAGAGATTCAAGGGTTTGAACACGATCCCAAGGACAACCCGTCTGCGGATTACGCAGACGGGTCATGATTTCGTGGAGTCTTTCGATTCCCGTCATCTTACCGTTTCCTTATTTCTTCGCGGCCGTCTTCTTTTTTGGATAGACGGTGCGGGTCTTGCGCGGATGCGGCTGGCCGATTTCATCGAGGAGCTTACGGAAGGAACCCTTACGCACATTGAACGGCTTTCCGCCCTTGATGCGCGGGAATTCACATGCACGGAGGTGTGCGCTTTCATCCTCGTCCTGACCAACAACGCCGCTAATGCCATTAAGAGCGCATTCGACCGCGACACGGCAAGAACGTTCGATGAGTTCAAGATCCTTCTTGCCTGAGGCTGCGGCACGCGCAAAGTAACCAGACTTGAAGACCTGAACTTTCTCCGCATTGAGAAGCTCACCAAAACGCTTACCCACGTACTGGCCAACGTTCACCTTGTCAAGCCGCGGATGACCAAACGCATCAACCGGCACATCTTCACCGCGGCGCTTCATCTCCTGCATAATTTCCTTGACGCCTGCACCTTCCGAAACGAAGATGTTGACGCTGTCGTACTTATCCATAAGCTTGCGCAAACGAACGGCTTCTTCCGTGAAATCAATCTTGCATTCTGGCACATAGACGGCATGCACATCCTGGCGTTCACGCGTGAGATTGAACTCCGGAAGGAACTTCACCGTCTTGAGCATCTTGTGATAGTAAAGTGCTGTCTTGTAAGTGAGCCAGCCGCAGTTACGACCCATGACTTCGTGAATTGTAAGCGCGCGCGGATTGGCCGAGTTTTCCTTGACGACATTCAAGAAGAACTTCGCACCTTCTTCTGCCGCGGTCCAAGCACCAAGCGACTGCTTGATCGGATAGACGTCATTATCAATCGTCTTCGGAAGACCGACAACGATGAGCGGATAATGATTCTTCGCAAGATATGCGGCCAAATCTGCCGCGGTCGTGTTCGTATCATCGCCACCGATTGTGTGCAACACATCCACGCCATCGCGCACGAGCTGATCCGCAGCGACCTTCAACGGGTCTTCGCCTTCGCGCACCAAACCGCGGCGCACGCAATCGCGCACATTCGTAAGTTTGACGCGGCTGTTGCCAATCGGCGAGCCACCATGCTTCGTCAAGATGAGCGCATTCTTACGCACTTCGTCCGTTACCGGAATTGAGTCGCCCTTCAAAAGTCCCATGTAGCCATTGATATAGCCAATCATCTGGACGTTTGGCGCCTTCTTGTTG
>CAVIVB010000243.1:0-3087 GCA_963645785.1 bacterium | reverse complement strand
CATCTCCCCCTCCCACACCTAAAATCTGCCGCGCACCCATCCCCAACACTGAATAAAGGGGATAGACGCCGCGCCGCAAATATGATATAATATACCTCGTTATGACACTTCAGCTCTCTGAACTCTTTGAACGAATGGATAAGCTCGGCCTTTGGGAACAAGTGATGGCCCATCCGTGGGCCTTCAAACCCAAAGGCTCCGTCTACCCTTACATCGTTTATATCGCGCGCCACCCGCTGATACAACCGGCGCAAAGAGGCGCCCCCCCGCGCCTCGCACTCCTCTTCCTCGAAGGCTGGCAAACCTTCCACGACTTTGTCCACACTCAAATGGACCACGACTTCGGCTACTACCTCTCACCCTCGGATGTCCCCACAATCGAAGCCGTCTACCTTTCAGATGGCACCGCGCAATCTTGGCGCCACGTCCCAGGCCTCGTCCCCTTCGAAACAAACGAGGCCGAAAGCGAAATGTGCCGCCGCATGATGTGGGAACTCTATGGCATCATGTTGCGCGTCGAAGCCGACCCCAAACTCCCCGAAAAGTTCGCCATCTCCCGTTGGGGCATGCTCTGCCGCACAGAAAAAGCACCAGGCGAATGGGTGGACGAACAAGTCGAAGCCCCCAAACCCCAGCCCTACGAAGAACATCGCATCATCCCCGATTCCTTGCTGACAGCGGTCAAGAGCTTGCCCATCGATTCAAAATTCTCAGTGGAAGTTGACTTCCTTCGCGCGGCACATCTTTTTGTGCGCGTCGGCCCATCCAGACCGCGGCACATTTATTCACTCTTCATCGTGGACGCCGCCACTGGCAAGCGCCTCTTCAATACGATGACGATGGTCGATAAAGATTTGACGCTCAAGAAAATGGTCGAAAATATCGCGGGCAACTTCCTTCAATTCGTGGAACGCGCCGGCAGCTTCCCCGGCACCGTCTTCGTCTGCGAACAACGCGTCTTTCGTCAGCTCCGCGCCCTCACAAAGGATTTCCCCTTCAAACTCGTCATGCGCGATGAACTTCCACACATGGACGAAGCCTTCAATCAATGGGAACGCGAAACCGCCGACAAAAAGAAATAATCACCGCGACAAAAATTCGCCCGTCCCCGCGTGTGTAAAGCGCCCATCCTCATACGCAAGCGCCCCATTCACAAACACCGCCCGCACGCCCGTCGCGAATTGATGCGGCGCCAAGTACGTCGCCTTCGATGCGAACGTCGCCTCATCCCACACCGCCAAATCTGCCGCGGCACCCGCCTCAATCCGGCCGCGGTTCGGAATCTCAAATCGCTCCGCAATCACGCTCGTCATTCGCGCAATCGCCTCTTCCCGCGAAACCCCAAGCGCCCGCACGCGCCGATAAAACTCCGGCATCGTCCCATACGCCCGTGGATGCGGATGGTCCGCCCCCAATGGCCCCCACGGCGCACGCAACGACGCATCCGACCCCGGCACAATCCACGGCTTCGCCAAAATCTTATCCAGATTCTCCTCGCTCATCCCAAAGAAAAACGCACCTGTCCGACACAAATCCTTCGCCAGCACCTCGCAAATAAAATCGCCCGGCGTCCCAAACTTCTCATAGCAATCCGAAACCCTCTTCCCCGAAAATTGCTTCGTCTCCTCATGCCACGTCCCACCAATCATCACGCTCGACCAATCCCGCCCCGACGCATTAATCTCATCCACAATCTTCTGCCGCGTCACCCGATCCGCGAGCCGCACGCACTCCGCTTTCGCCGCGCCTTCCCCAGCCCAATCCGGAAACACCACATCCAAATCCGTCCCCGCCGCACAATACGGATAGCGGTCCGACCCCAATAAAAGCCCCGCGCCCATCGCCTTCTCAATCTTCTCCAGCGCCGCATCCACCTTCCCCCAATTCGCACGCCCACTCGTCTTCAAATGCGAAATCTCCGCACGAATCCCCGTCGCCTTCACAAGCTCAATCACCTCGTCAATCGACTCCAACAATCGATCCCCTTCCGACCTCATATGCGTCGCGTAAAACCCGCCCTTCTCCGCGGCAACTTTCGCAAGCGTCACAACTTCTTCTTGCGTCGCATACTTCCCAGGCTGATAAATAAGCCCCGTCGTAAGCCCCCACCCACCTTCATCGAGCGACGCCTCCAACATCCGAATCATCCGCCGCATTTCGTCAGGTGTCGACGCTCGCCCTTCATACCCAACAACCGACGACCGCAAAGTATTGTGCCCAACGAATTGAACCGTATTGATACTCGGCTGCGCCGCGGCAAACTTTTCCCGATACTCCGCAACCGAATGCCACGTCAAACGCTCACCCAAAATGGACGCCCAATCCGACGACAACCTCGCCTCACCAAATCGCGGCGCGGCACTTCCTCCACACTGCCCATTGATCCCCGTCGTAATCCCTTGCGCAAGCTTCGACGGCGCATCTGGCTCAATAATCAAATACGCATCCGAATGTGTGTGCGCGTCAATAAAACCGGGCGTCACCAAAAGCCCCGTCGCATCCAAAACCCTCTCCGCATTCGGATACGCCCTCGGCGCTTCCTCCGCCTTCACGACCGCGGCAATTTTCCCGCCCTCAAGAACAACATCACCCTCAAACGCCGCCCGCCGCGTCCCATCAACAATCGTCCCATTCTGAATGACGGTCATCATCTTTTCTTAGTTCTTGAACGAATGAATCGGCGCCGGAATTCGGCCGCGCCGCGCAATCATCTTTTCGCACGAAAACTTCGAAACCTTCATAATCGGCGCATGCCCCAAAAGCCCACCATACTCCACCGTCTGGCCAACCTTCTTCCCCGCAACCGGAATAATGCGCACCGCCGTCGTCTTCTGATTCACCATCCCAATCGCCGCCTCATCCGCAATAATCCCACTAATCGTCGCGGCGCTCGTCGCCCCCGGCACCGCAATCATGTCGAGCCCCACCGAACACACGCACGTCATCGCCTCCAACTTCTCAATCGTCAACGCCCCCGCATTCACCGCGTCAATCATCCCCTGGTCCTCACTCACCGGAATGAACGCACCCGACAGCCCGCCCACATACGAGCTCGCCATCACGCCGCCCTTCTTCACCTGGTCATTC
>CAVIVB010000242.1:0-3105 GCA_963645785.1 bacterium | reverse complement strand
GGTGAGAATGAGGGAAGAGTTGGGCGAGAAGTGCCGCGCGGCGGGTTTTGTCGGTCGGGGGCGTATTATTAAAGGAGAAAGCGAGTGCGTCCGCTTTTTCGCGGGCGGCGAGGAGTTCCGGGTCGAAGTTGGCGTCGTACCAATCGCCGGCGAGCATTTTGTCTTTTTCGGTCATGGGCCATATTATACCATAGTTGAGAGCGGTTTGGAAGGTGAAAAACATTGAAAATACCCCCTTCACAGCGGGGCGAAAATATGCTATAATATACGGCCATATGAAAAACTGTAAACTGTTTTTGGTGGGCGCGACCATTTTGGTCGCGGCGGGTGTTTTTGCCGGCGACGCTTCGCTTGTTGCGGGGCAAGCTGGGGTGGCTTTAGAGCCTGAAGAGCTTCAACTCTCTGAGAAGATGACGCTTCTGGCTTTGCAAATTGGGCTCATTTTGTTCGCGGCGAAATTGGGCGGGATGTTGGCGTCCCTGTTCAAGTTGCCGTCGGTGTTGGGTGAGCTTGCGGCGGGTATTTTGATTGGGCCGTGGTGTTTGGGTGGAATTGGATTTGGGGATGGGTTGTTCAAGTATGGTTTGTTCCGTGGTGGCGAGTTGGAGATGATTAAGGCGGCGACGGGGAATGCGCCATTTGCGGTGACGCCGGAGCTGTATGGGATTTGCACGATTGCGAGTGTGGTGTTGTTGTTCCTGTCGGGCATTGAGACGAACCTCAAAATGTTTTTGAAGTTTGCGTTTGCGGGGTCGCTTGTGGGGATTGGCGGCGTTGTGGCGAGCTTCCTGTTTGGTGACTTGTGCGCGGTGTATTTGCTGCCGAAGTTTTTGCCGGGGTCGTTTGGGTATTTGGCGGCGCTGGCGGACCAAAGTTTGGTGCACGCGATTATGGACCCGGCGGCGATGTTCATGGGCATTATGGGCACGGCGACGTCGGTGGGTATTACGGCGCGAATTTTGTCTGAGCGGCGTAAGATGGATACGGAAGAGGGCGTGACGATTATGGCGGGCGCGGTGATTGACGACGTGCTGGGCATTATTGTTCTCGCGATTGGTATGGGGATTATTTCGGCGCAGGCCGCGGCGGGTGCTGAGGCGAAGAAGGGCGTTGAATGGGCGGCGATTGGGATGGTCGCGTTGAAGGCGTTTGGCATTTGGCTCGGGGGCACGATTTTGGGCGTTGTGTTGGCGCGGCGGATTTCGTGGTTGCTCAAGTTGTTCAAGAGTCCAGTCGCGATTGGGACGCTGGCGTTTGGTTTGTCGCTCGTCATTGCGGGGTTGTTTGAAGCGATGGGCTTGACGCTCATTATTGGCGCGTATGTGATGGGCCTTGCGCTGAGCCGGACGGATTTGAAGTACATGATTCAGGAGAATTTGCAATCGGTGTATACGTTCCTCGTGCCGGTGTTCTTCTGTGTGATGGGTATGATGGTGGATTGCAAGGCGTTGTGCTCGCGGCCGGTTCTTGAGTTTGGCGCGATTTACACGCTCCTCGCGGTCTTGGCAAAGATCGTTGGTTGCGCGATTCCGTCGCTTTTCTGTGGGTTCAATTTGCGCGGCGCGTTGCGCGTGGGGGCGGGCATGATTCCGCGTGGCGAAGTGGCACTTATTATTGCGGGTATTGGTGTTTCGACGATGGTGAATGGCAAGCCGATTTTGAGCGCGGAAGTGTTTGGTATTGGCATTTTGATGACGCTGGTGACGACGATTATTGCGCCGCCGACGTTGGTTGCGTTGTTCGTTTCGCCGGCGAAGGGCGTGCGACATCCGCGGCCGTCCACGACGGGTTCGCGCGAGATTAGTTTTGAATTGAGTTCGAACGATGTGGCGGGCTACGTCCTTGCGAAGTTGGTGGCGGAGTTCCGTTCGGAGGGTTTCTTCTCGACATGCCTTTCGCAAGAGAGCGACATTTGGGAAGTGACGATGGACGATATGGAAATTGCGTTGCGGCGTGAAGGGAATCAGATTTTTGTGCAGTGCACGCCGGCGGAAGAGGCGATGGTGATGACGGCATGGATGGAAGTCGCGAGCCAGATGAACGATTTGGCGCGCTCCATTTCGAAGCCTGTCAGGCGTGAACCGACCGAATCGGCCGCGACGGATGACAGCAAGGCGAAAAAGTCGCCGCGCAATGTGCGCCGTTATTTGCAGGGCTTCGTGATGTTGCCGGGCTTCCATGCGACGTCGAAGAAGGAAGCGATTGAAAAGATTGTCGCGGAAATCGCGAGGGTCAATCCGAATCATGTGAAGGACGCGGCGAGCGCGACCGCGGCAGTTTTGCATCGTGAGGAATCGATGCCGACGGGGCTGGACCATGGCATTGCGGTGCCGCATGGTCGTGACGCGAATGTGGAAGGAATTGCGGGCGCGGTTGCGATTGTGGACAATTCGAATTCGGCGGGCGGTTGCATTGCTGATTACGAAACGATTGATAAGAGCCGCGTTGAAATTATCGTCTTGACGCTTGCGAATACGGAAGAGCAGACGCCGTATTTGCAGTTGATGGCGTGCATTTCGCGCATGCTGCGTGACAACGATGGCTACCGTCGCTTGGCGGCATGCAAGACGGCGGACGAGATGCGTAAGTTCTTCCGCGACGCAAAATAAGCGGATGGAACGAACGGAAACAATCGCGGCAATTGCCACTGCGCCTGGGCGTGGTGGCATTGCTGTTATTCGTGTGAGCGGTCCCGATGCGTTTTCCATTGCACATACGCTCACGGGGCGCGAGGTGGAGCCGGGACGCTTTATTCATGCGGCGGTGCGCGATGCGGCGGGGCGGCTTCTAGACCATGCGCTAATCCTTGCTTTCCCGCATCCACATTCGTATACGGGCGAGGATGTTGTTGAGTTTCAATCGCATGGCGGGACTGTGACGCCGCGGCGGATTTTGGAAGCGTGTTTTGCGGCGGGCGCACGACTTGCCGACCGCGGCGAATTTACATTGCGCGCTTTCCTCAATGGCAAGCTTGACCTTTCCGAAGCGGAGAGCGTCATAGAACTTGTTGATGCAAAAACAGACCGCGCGGCAGATGATGCGCTCGCACGTCAGAATGGAAACAAAACTCGCGAATACAACGCACTTTACGAACGTGCGCTGGAG
>CAVIVB010000241.1:0-3134 GCA_963645785.1 bacterium | reverse complement strand
GTGCCGCGGGGGGCGTGAATACGCTCAATGCGAAGAAGGAACAGAAGACGCCGACGCTTAATACGTTTGGGCAGGATTTGACGGAGATGGCGCGGCAGGGGGCGCTGGACCCGGTGATTGGGCGCGAGAAGGAATTGAAGAGGGTTGTGCAGGTGTTGTGTCGGCGGACGAAGAACAATGCGGTGTTGATTGGTGAGGCGGGCGTTGGGAAGACGGCGGTTGTGGAGGGGCTGGCGCAGGCGGTGAGTGCGGGGGATGTGCCGGAGCGGATGCAGGACAAGCGGATTGTGGCGTTGGATTTGGCGCGGATGGTTGCGGGGACGCAGTATCGTGGGCAATTTGAGGAGCGGTTGAAGAAGGTTTTGGATGAGACGAAGCGTGCGGGGAATGTGATTTTGTTTTTGGATGAGTTGCATACGATGGTGGGCGCGGGCGGTTCGGAAGGTGCGATGGACGCGGCGAATATTTTGAAGCCGGCGCTGGCGAGGGGCGAAGTGCAGGTTGTGGGCGCGACGACGTTGAAGGAATATCACAAGTCCATTGAAAAAGATGCGGCGCTAGAGAGGCGTTTTCAGACGGTGATTGTGGATGAGCCGACGCAGGAAGATGCGATAAAGATTTTGAAGGGGATTGCGAAGTCGTATGAGGCGCATCATGTGGTGAAGTATACGGAGGGGGCGCTTGAGGCGGCGGTGAAGTTGACGGCGAGGTATTTGCCGGCGCGGCTGTTGCCGGATAAGGCGATTGATGCGATTGATGAGACGGGGGCGAGGATGAGGATGAATGTGGGGTCGCGACCGCAAGAGTTTATTGAGCGGAGGCAGGCAATTGACCAGTTGCGGATTGAAAAAGATGCCGCGGTGAAGGCTGGGGATTTTGATCAGGCGGCGGAGTATCGTGAGCAGATTCGGGAGGCGTCGGCGAAGTTTGAGGTGGCGTATCAGGCGTGGAAGAAGACGCATACGGAGAAGGCGATTGAGGTTGGGGCGGATGATATTGCCGAGACGGTGAGCATGATGAGCGGGGTTCCTGTGAAGCGGATGAACGCGATGACGGCGCAGGCGTTGTTGGGGATGGAGGCGGCGCTTGGGGACGTTGTTGTGGGGCAGAGCGAGGCGATTGAGGCGATTGCGCGGGCGTTGAGGAGGAGTCGGGCGTTTTTGGCGGATCCGAAGCGGCCGATTGGGAGTTTTCTGTTTTTGGGGCCGACGGGGGTGGGGAAGACGCATTTGGCGAAGATGCTGGCGGAGAGAGTGTATGGGGATGAGAAGGCGCTGATTACGTTGGACATGTCGGAGTTTCAGGAGAAGTATTCGTCGAGCCGATTGGTGGGTTCGCCGCCAGGATATGTGGGGTATGATGAGGGTGGACAGTTGACGGAGAAGGTGCGGCGGCGGCCTTATTCGGTGGTGCTTTTTGATGAGTTTGAAAAGGCGGATGGCGATGTGATGAATATGCTGTTGCAGATTTTGGATGATGGGCGGCTGACGGATGGGCAGGGGCGCGTCATTGATTTTCGCAACACGATTATTATTTGCACGGCGAACTTGGGATTTGATTTTGCGAAGGAAGGGCATTCGTTGGGGTTTGCATCGGAGACGGCGGAGACGAGTCACGATGTGTTGCGTGATAAGTTGATGGCGGAGGCGAAGCGTACGTTCCGGCCGGAATTGTTGAATCGGTTTGATGAGACGGTTGTTTTCCACAAGTTGGACAAGGTCGCGTTGAAGAGGATATTGAAGTTGGAATTGGACAAGCTAGCGGAGAGAATGAAACCGCTTGGGGTGACGTTGGAGTTGGTGACAGCCGCGGAAGATTTCCTTTTGGAAAAGGGGACGGATGCCGCGTTGGGGGCGCGGCCGTTGCGGCGTATTGTGCAGACGTACGTTGAAAATCCGCTTTCGGATTGGATTCTTGCGGGTGCGATGCAAGCGGTTGCAAAGTTCAAGGTTGCGAAGGATGGAAAGTCCCTCGAAATTCAAAAGAAAGTGCCGCGCCATGCGTCTTGAAAACATTCGTAATTTCTGTATCATTGCGCACGTTGACCATGGTAAGACGACGCTTTCGGATCGTATTCTTGAATTGACGCATGCGATCTCGGCGCGTGAATTGAAGGAGCAGACGTTGGACGCGATGGATTTGGAGCGCGAGCGCGGCATCACGATTAAGTCGCATCCGGTGTCGATGGAATATCACGCGAAAGATGGTAAGACGTATTTATTCAATTTGCTTGATACGCCGGGGCATGTGGACTTTGCGTATGAAGTGTCGCGTTCGATGGGTGCGTGCGAGGGGGCGTTGTTGGTTGTGGATGCGGCGCAAGGCGTGGAAGCGCAGACGGTTGCGAATACGTATTTTGCGCAGGATGCGAAGCTTGAGATTGTGCCGATTCTGAATAAGGTTGATTTGCCGGGCGCGGATGTGAAAGAAGTTAGTCGCGAGATTGAGGATATTCTTGCGATTCCGATGGATGATCCTTTGCTTGTTTCGGCGAAGACAGGGATGGGGTGTGCGGACGTTTTGGAGGCGATTGTGAAGCGCATTCCGCCGCCTGAGACGCGTGGCGTTGATGCACCTTTGCGGGCGCTTGTGTTTGATTCGGTCTTTGATGAATTTCGCGGTGTGATTACGTATGTGCGCGTGGTGGATGGCACAATCAAGGCGGGGCAAGGCGTCACATTTATGGCGAGCGGTGTGTCAACGACATTGCATGAAGTTGGTATTTTTTCGCCGACGAAAAAGCCTGTTGATCATCTTGAAGCGGGGCAAGTTGGGTACCTCGTGGGAACCGTCAAAGACCCGAGCGAAATCAAGATCGGCGATACGGTGACGACATCCAAGTTGGGCGCGACGGAACCGTTGCCAGGCTTTCATGATATTCATCCGACGGTCTTTTGCGGAATTTATCCGATGTCGACGGATGAATTCCCGAAGGTCGCACAAGGCCTTGAAAAGCTGCACTTGAATGATTCGGCGTTTACGTTCCATCATGAAAGTTCGCTTGCTCTCGGGTTTGGTTTTCGTTGCGGTTTCTTGGGCCTCCTGCATATGGAAATTGTGCAGGAGCGCTTGCGCCGCGAATTTGGGCTCGACATCATTTCTACCGCGCCTGGCGTTGTGTACAAGGTCAAGAT
>CAVIVB010000240.1:0-3158 GCA_963645785.1 bacterium | reverse complement strand
GTATTAGATTGATTCATAGCGAAAGGACCTCCTCGGTCTTGCCGTCGGCGACGAGATGGCCGTGGTCGAGTTTGACGACGCGCGTGCAGTATTTGCAAATGTCGGCCATCGAGTGCGAGACGAGAATGAGCGTCGTGCCGTTCGCGAGCAAACCGTTGATGCGCTTTTCGCACTTCGCGGCGAAGTCCGCGTCGCCAACGGCCATCACCTCGTCCACGAGCAGGATCTCGGGATCGATCGCCGTCGCCACGCCAAAGCCGAGCCGTGCCTGCATGCCAGACGAATACGTGAAGACTGGCGCGTCGATGAACGGACCGATGTCCGCGAAATCAACAATGTCGCTGGCGACAGCGTCCATCTCGCGGCGCGTCTTGCCTTGCAGGATTCCGTTCAGGTAGATGTTCTCGCGTCCCGAAAGCTCGGGACAGAACCCCGCGCCGAGGGCGAGCATCATTGAGACGCGTCCGCGCACCTTGACTTTGCCCGTGAAGCGCTTGTAGACGCCGCCAATGATGGAAAGCGTCGTCGTCTTGCCGCTGCCGTTGTGTCCAACAATGCCGACGCGCTCGCCGCGGTTGATCTTCAGGCTCAGGTGGTCGAGCGCGGTGAACTTCACGGCGTTCTTGCGATCGTGGATGTACTGCGCGAGATGAAGGACGATGTTCTTCATCCCGTAGTGGCGGCGCTGGAGTGTGAACTTCATCGTCACGTCGTTCAACTCAATAATCGGTTCGCTCATGTCACATCATCTCCGCAAAACCAGGTTCCATCTTCCGGAAGACGAAGCGTCCAAGGAAGAACACAAAAAGGCTCGTGACGCCCAAAGGCAGAAATAGCTCAGGATGCCAGTCTGGCGCATAGAAAATGTCACGCCAGACGATCAGAATCATCGCCGCGGGATTGTAGTCCAGCACCCACTTGTATTCCTCGGGATAGGCCGTAAGCGGCAAGAACACGGGCGCACAGAACATCCACATCATCAAGGCAATATTGACGATGCGCTCAAGATCGCGAAAATAGAGGTTGCACGCGGCATAGGCGTAGCTGATGCCGAGCGAGAGAAAGTAGAGCGACGCCATCGCAACGACGAAGTTTGGAACGAGCGTCGCGAAGTCTGGCTTGATGCCGTAGAAGGCCATGATGCCGAAGAGGACGGGAACTGTAAGGAGGAAGTGGATCGACTCAGTGTAGAACGTGCCGCGCACGAGGAGCGCACGGTTGAACGACGTCTTCTTCAAAAGCCCGACATTGCCCATTAGCACGCCGCCGTTCATCACAATCACGTTGGCGAAGAACTGCCAGAGAAAAGTGCCGCTCATCAGATAGAGAAGGTAGTTCGGCGCGTCGAAACGAACCATGACCCCAAAGACGAAATAGTAAACGATGCTCGTGAGCGTGGGAACAAGGAGCGACCAGAAGAATCCCAGCGCCGAAGAGTTGTACTTCAACTTAAAGTCCTTCGCGATGAGAACCCAGATCTGATCTCGCGCGAGAATAAAAGAACGACTTAACATTAACAAGCTCCTTTCATGCCGAGAACAGTTCCAACCGTCCGAAGGCAAATCCAAAGGTCCATCCAAGGCGACCAATTGAGGACGTAATGAACATCCAATTCGACGCGGTGTGCGTAGTCCGTATCGCTACGTCCCGAACATTGCCACAGGCCCGTGATACCTGGCAAGACGCGGCAGATTGTCTTATACTCGTCGCCATAATAATGGACTTCGTCTTGCACAATTGGCCGCGGGCCGACAAGCGCCATTTCGCCCGCAAAGACATTCAAGAGTTGAGGAAGTTCATCAAGCGAAGTGCGGCGCAAGAAACGGCCAAAAGGCGTCACGCGCGGATCATGATGAAGCTTGAAATTGGATTTGTATTCTTTCGCAAGTTCGGCATCATTTTCAAGAAGGGACGCAAGGCGCGTTTGGGCATCCGCATACATGGAGCGAAACTTCCAAATCTTGAACGGCCGACCATTTTTGCCGAGGCGTTCGGCGCGATAAAAAACGGGGCCCGCGCTGGTCACCTTGATGAGAAGCGGAATCAAGATAAAGAGAGGCGAAGAAAGAATCAGGGCAATCGTAGCGAGGAAATAATCGAGAAAGGCTTTTTGTGCGCGGCGCATTTTCATGCGTGATTGATTCACCATTTCGAGTCCACCGATTCCATCAAGCGAAACTGCGCGGCCGCCAAAAACAGGAAACGCATCCGTCCGCGGCAGATATTCAATGTGCGTAAACCAACTTGAAAACTCTCGCATCTGCGCGCGGAAAAATCGTTCATCCTGACAAGCCAAAAGAATCTGAACATCGTGCTCCTTTGATTTCGGCACAACATCGCGCAACTGTTTCTCGTCAAATGATAAAACAACTTTAAGACCCAAATAAGCATTCTTATCAATTACGGCCGCTACGTTTTGGGCGGCTTGCGTGCTTCCACTAAGTGCAACAGGTATTTGCCCAATATGTGCACGAAAAAGCAACGCGCGAACAATGTTCCGAAATGACTGCGCAAAAAGAACCGTTAGAAAACATGCACAAATAAGGACGAGCCGTGAGTACGCACCATTCTGCCGCGTAAAGCCCCAAAAGCTCATCAACAAAAGATGCAAAAAAACAGATGAAAAGCAAAGCCGACGAAATTCTTCAACTGGATCAAGAGGCATGGATGGGTAAAGCACATTCCCATGATAAAGTCGTAAAACAGAATTGATCACAAGAAAGCATGGAATAATTGGCCACAACCGCAAATAATGAATAGGCGTATATCCCTTAATCCCAAAGATTACATCATACCCGAGTACCACGATTGCCCACGCGACAAAAAGGCAAAGCGCATCTGCCACCATCAACGCAAATACGCGCAACCGTCCGTTCCAGTTTGCACTCATCGCTCTGAATCCTCACCTTCTACGACTAAACCAAACACCTGGAAAATAGTAAAATCAACAAAGCCCCCCAAAAACGCTTCCATCCGAAAGCGCCCCTTCCTATGCGTACCACGTATCCTCGCGTCACGAAATGTCACAATAAAACTTCTCCGATAATGGTGCATATTATACCATATTCCGCGGCACTTTTCAATCCCCAATTTCCAAAAATCTGCCGCGATCGAGTGCACGAAGCGTCCGCTTCGGGTGGGGGAACTCACGGCAATAC
>CAVIVB010000239.1:0-3171 GCA_963645785.1 bacterium | reverse complement strand
CTTCGTAATTTTCAAACGCATACACGCTCTTCATGTTGAACAACGCCAGCATCCGCATCTGCTGTTCAATATACTCATTTGCGGTGATCAATTCACCACCGTTGAATTTCACCAGCTGCGTACACGTACCATCCTTGTTCCGGGTGGTAACAATTTCCTTCAATGCTTTCATTTTCAGTTTCTCCTTTCTTATCAATTCGCGCACCGCGGCGCTTTACCATCGAGCGCCACCAACTCATCACATAACTTCTCGATGGAATGCTTCTGCAATTGAAGCGACGAAATGTGCATTCCCATCGACCGCGCTTCATGAAACGCCGTTTCCGTAATTCCGAACAACCGCGCAATGATTGCTTTCCGCAACATCAGAAAACGCTCCACGCAAAACCGATACTTGTTGTTCGCCGCTGCCAAATTCGCTCGAACTTTAGCAAGCAGCACATCAACATTTTCACCTTCACCAGCGCTCCCCGCGCCATTCTCCCGCCGCTTCACAAGTTTCCGTTCTTTACGCTGCAAGCCTTCCGACATGTTTGCAAGCCGCTTCATCAAAGAAGCAAGAATGAACATCTTTTTCACATTGTCTTTCTCCTTTCCAATCGTGTGAGCATATTCCGCGGCAAATTCCGCATGCTCCAACGGAACTGCCGCGGCCCTCGCCTTCAATTCCAAATCGAACTTGATCTGCGGGGGGGTCCTTCCAAACTCCTCATTCATTAAAGGCACGAAATCGTTCAACTGCCGGAACAACTCCACCGCTTCACCAAACTTTTCGCGAACTGATAGCAGATTGGAATGAATATCCACCGTCAAATCCGCAATGCCCTTATACTCAAATTTCTTCTTTGCCATCTTGTACTCACTTTCTTTTTTTAGTTAATAAATCAATCAAGCACGCCGCTCATCGCCGCCATGAAGATGCCACCGCCAAACACGACGATGCCACCAATGATCTCCCCCGCCAAACACATAACTTGCTTCATGTTCATTTTTTACTTTCCTTCCCTTCAAGCACAACGCGAACGTAATGCGTTTCATTCACGATCTTTTCATTCGGCTGCACATTCGCCACCACCGATGCCGCGGCAGATTTCGCCACCGTATCCGCCACCACGCGCTTCACGTTGGATACGGACACAGCCAACATCAACTGCATCACGAACAACGCCGAATTCACAATCAACACCGCCACAATCCACCACGACGGCTCCACGTTCTCACGAATATTCATATTCATTCTCCTTTCACTTCCCCACGCTCCACGAAATCGCGAACCGATTGGTATGTGACTCCGATTGCACGTTTCGATCCTGGAGGAAACACTTTTGCAAGCCTCCCCTGCTTCGCCCATAATTGGATCGTCTTTTCACCGTTCTTTGCGGTGATGCCCAACGCTTCCGCGGCATCACGGAACGACAACACCAACGGCGCTTGATTATAGCAGCCATCGATGGCATCTTCGATTTTGCAAAGCGCCTGTGGTGACAAGCCCCAAATTGGCTGCCTTGCATTGGCCATAAACGCTGCCTTCATTTCATTTGTCATATACTTTTACTCCTTCAAATCTTACCACGCTTTTCCAGCGTACTGCACGTTCATATCCTCCAGGCGAATTCGACCAAACAGCATCTTCCACACGATGCGTTTTGCGCCATACTCCGATGAGGCCATCACTTCGTAATGCCCTTGCATCGTAAACACTTTGTACTTGTTCATTGTTGTACTCCTTTTCTTGATAGGTTGAAAGAACCTTTTTAAAACTAAACCGAACATATCGCCACACTTATCACCATCGGTTGATTACGCCTTGACCGCGGCAGATTTCCCGCGCTTCTTTTGTAGGTTTGAAGAACCTTTTTTTGCCAAATTTTTTTGAATGATAGCACGAACGAATTCCGCCGGAGACACACCCGCGGCATCCGATGCCTTCTGCAAATAGATGGTTTCAACCGTGTTCATTTTCAACATGTTCGCAATCTGCAATGCGTTCATTTTTTACTCCTTCCTTTTTTACTTTCTCAAACCCTTTACCGCCGCACGACGTTGCATCCGCTTGCGCTCCGCCGCTTCAATCTCCGTCATCACCCATTCCAAATCTTTCTTCGTCAGCCTATAGCCGAACTTATCCAATTCCTTCCGCACAATCCATCGAACTGCCGCTGTGACATCCGGAAGATCATACTTCTCAGCGTACGCTTCCACTTCCGGGATCCACTCCAACTGAATCAATAGGTTGAACTGCTTCTTTTCACAACTTTTCTCATTCATCATACACTTCCTTTCTTTCTCACTTCTCATTCGACTTGATTACGAACACCAATTGGCATTCCTCATCATTCCGTGACTTGATTTCAAAGAACGCTGGAACATGCAAATCGAAATGCTCACCGAAATCATCACGTTCTTCTTTGATCACGTCCGAATAATCAATCACCACTTCAAATTCGTTTTCCGCCAACTCTTCGTACTCGGAAGAATCATACACGGACAAATCAACATGAGCAAACACAATCGTATTGATTGTATTCCCATCTTCATCGACTAACTGTGACAACTGATGCGCTGCCAATTGCACCGCATTCAAGTTTTCAATCGTCTTTGCCAATTCAATCTTGTTCATTTTTGTACTCAACTTTCTGCCATTCGGCTTTATGTTATATCCTTATCTCTACCGCCATTGACCTAATAACGGCTTTGATGCCACATATTATATCATAGGTTCATAGCCCCTGTCAATAGGGAAATTTACTTTTTTTTCCTAACTTGCATTTTCTTCGGAAATATGGTATAATACTACACTATGAAAACGAAATACTATATACTTTTCACGGCCTTGCAAGCCCTCGCGCCCGTTTTTGGCTGGCAAAACACCATCCAAACGAACGAATTCAGCGATGCCATCACATACTATTGCATCACCACCGGAAGGCAGTACAAAGCCGCATTCCAACAATCGGTTCCATCACTAACCGTGCGCATCGAACCGCGAGCCATCAACCGAACCGCGGATAAAATGGAATTCGCACAATACTGCTTCATCACGTTGCCGCATGATGTCATCGAATCGCGAACAATCCTCGCCCGCATCGATAAGCAGCAAGCCATCACTATCAACGGAACAATATCAACCGATCATCGCTCCATTTTCATTCCAGCCGAAATCATCATGGA
>CAVIVB010000238.1:0-3177 GCA_963645785.1 bacterium | reverse complement strand
GAAGAGTGCCGCGGCGGGGGCTGCGAAGGCGGCGACACCGGCGGCGGTGGGAGAGGCGAAAGATAAGACGCCGCCTGAATTGGAGCCGTTGCCGCCGAAGAAGGATTTTGAGTACGGTGAAGATTTGTCGCTTGACTAAGAAAAGTAGCGAATGAAGTTTTTGGAGGCGATACTGAATTTGATTGAGCGCGGCCATGCGTGGCTGGCGGGGGCGTGTGTGCGCACCTTCCGTGCGTTGTGGCGTTTTCAGTCGCATCGTTCCGCGGCATTTCGCTTTGCGATTGGGTTCTGTGGGCTGGCGTTGATTTTGATGTGGTGCGCGTTTTTGGTGTCGGGCGTCTACGTCAAGATGTGCGGGTTTGATGAGGCGTTTATTCGGTACTTGGAGAATGCGGGGCATTTGGCGTATGGCGTGAAGCTCGGGTTTGTGTGCGCGGGTGTGGCGGGGCTGTGTGTGCTCGCGGCACTTTTGGGGACGGTGAAGAAGGTATTTTCGTTCCGTTTGATGGAGGCGGCGTACGCGGCATTTTTGGTGGCGGCGTTTTTGACGTTCATGTGGTTGATGGACGTGGGGCCGATTCTGAATCATGCGGATTTGAAGGCGTTTGATGCGGCGAGTCGCAACGAATTGTGGACGGGAATTCTTTTCTGGACGCTGGTGGCGTTGCCGTGGGTAGGCTTGTTGGGGCTGGCGTTGGTGCAGAAGTCGGTGCGTGGTGTGTATGGACTTTATGTGGCACCGGCGTGGGGCGAGAATGTGTTGGAGTCGCTGAAGACGGGCGGTGCGGATCGGCGTTGGCGTTCGTCATTGTATTATGCGTTTACGATTTTCTTCCTTGTTTTGTTTGTGCCTTATATGATGTTTTCGTGGGGGTATGAAGAACCGTATGGATTGCCGAAGGGTGGCGGCGTGCAGGTTGTGGATGTCGTCAAGGTGAAGAAGGTTAAGCCGAAGAAGAAGGCGAAAAAGTTGAGTGTGAATCCGTGGAGTCCGTACATTTTGGAGCGGATGGATATTGACGATGTGGTGACGCTGAAGGAATTGGAAGAGACGACGCAAGATACGTACGCGGCCAATCCCCAGGACGCGAAGCGCGGCGGAAAAGGGAAGGGAATGGGCGGCTGGCCAGCGGGCATGGAAGGCTCGGCGGTGCGGTTTATTCGTCTCAAGTATCGCGGCGGTGACTGGGACCAGGATATGGGCAAGGGCGCGGACTACAACTTGTTGATCAAGTTTCATGAATGGACGGGCATGAAGATTGCGCGGGATACGGAGTTTCGTGAGATTGATCGTTTGAAATTCTTCCCGAAGAAGAAGGCGCCGCCGTTTGTGTTTATGACGGGGCGCGGCAATATTAATATCTCGGATTCGGAAGCGAAGATCCTGAGAGAGTATTGCGAGAAGGAAGGTGGGATGCTGTTCATTGATAATGGCGGTGGGCATTTCGATGGGTCGGTCAAGAACATGCTCCGGAAAATATTTTCGGGTAAGCCGCTTGTGGACATTCCAAATGACGACCCAATCTATCAGAGGCCGTATATTTTCCCGGATGGTGCGCCGCCGTTTTGGCATCATGCGGGGTATCGTGCGTCGGGCATTCGCGATGAAAATGGGCGTTGGATGGTGTTTTATCACCCGGGCGACATCAACGATGCGTGGAGAGATGATCATTCGGGCGCGTCGGCCGAAGTTGCGGACCAGGCCTACAAGCTCGGCGTCAACGTGATGTTTTACGCGTTCAATCAGTACTATCGTCGTCATTATGAGGAATAAAAAGGAGTCCATCATGCAAAAGACACTCATCAAGAATGCACATGTGATTTCGCCAGGCGTTGACCTTGAGAAGGCGAACATTGTCATTGAAGGCAAGAAGATCAAGGCCGTGACGACGCGTGCTGTGGCGGCGAAGGGCTTTGACACGGTGATGGATGTAGGCGGGCAATATGTTATGCCGGGCTTCATTGATGTTCACACCCATGGCGCGCTGACGTACGATTTTTGCGATGCGGATGAGAAGGCGATTTTCAAGTTGGCGGAAGCCAAATTGGCCGAGGGCGTGACGACATTTTTGCCGACGACGCTGACGGTTTCGCACGCGGAGCTTATGACGGCGGCGAAGAATGCGGCGAAATATGCCGCGGCGGGGATGCCGTATGCGAAGGTGCCGGGGATTCATTTGGAAGGGCCGTTCATCAATGTGAAATGTTGCGGGGCGCAGAACCCGAAGTTTGTGCGCAAGCCGTCCATCAAGGAAGTCAAGGAGATTGCGAAGGTTTATCCAGTCAAGCAGATTTCGTATGCGGTGGAAGCGGAAGGCGGCGCGAAGTTTGCGAAGGACTGCATCAAGATAGGCGTGCTGCCGAGCTGTGGGCATACCGCGGCAAAACTCAAAGACTTGATGGCGGCGTATAAGAATGGGCTTCGGCACATGACGCATTTCTGCAATCAGATGACGGCGTTGCACCATCGCGAGATTGGGATGGTTGGCGCGGGCTTTTTGGTGGAAGATTTGAACACGGAAGTCATTTGCGACAAGATTCATTTGTGCCCGGATATGCTCAAGCTCATTTTCACGCGGCGGAACCTCGAACACGTCCAAATGATTACGGACTCGCTTCGGTGCTCGCATTGCAAGGATGGCTACGCATTTGAGATGGGCGGGTTGAAAGTGCTGTTGAAGAATGGCGAAGCGCGGCTTGTTGAAGGTGGGAATTTGGCTGGTTCGACGCTTTGGATGGGCATGGGATTGAAGAATGTTCATGAAGTGACAGGCATCCCGCTCAAGGATTTGGTGCGGACGACGTCGTGGAATCAGGCGATTGAGCAGGGTTGGGGCAAAGATCTTGGTAAGGTAGAAAAGGGCTTTATTGCGGATTTAGTTGTAATTAACAAAAAAAGTTGGAAACCGAGTGCGGTTCTTGTTGACGGCGAACAAAAAATATGATATAATATGCGCCGTTTTCACGATTTAGGAGGGATGGCCGAGTGGCTGAAGGCAACGGTTTGCTAAATCGTCATACGGGGTAAACCCGTATCGGGGGTTCGAATCCCCCTCCCTCCGCCAATTTTGGCGTGCTGAGGAACTTGGGAATGCCCAAGTTCTTTTGCTTTAAGGGCGCGGCAGATTTTTTGTTGCGCGAATGAGGGCGAGATGATTTTTGCCGCGGAGGGGATGA
>CAVIVB010000237.1:0-3184 GCA_963645785.1 bacterium | reverse complement strand
GTGGATCGAGTGTTATGAATCTAACAAGTCCGAGTCAAGTTAAGGCGTGGTGCATTGAGCACGATTTTCATCCGAATCGTACGATGGGGCAGAATTTCCTCATTGATCATAATGCGCTTGTGGCGATTGTGGATGCGGGGTTGGAGAAAAGTGCCGCGGGGGAAGGAAAAGTGCCGCGGGTGTTGGAGATTGGGCCTGGGCTTGGGGTATTGACGGAGGAGTTGTTGGGGCGCGGGGCGGAGGTTGTGGCGATTGAGAAGGACCCGGTTTTGGCGGCGCGGTTGAAGGAGAGTTTGGGGAATCCGGAGAGGTTGACGGTGGTGGCGGGGGATGCGCTCGATTGGATTGCGAAGGAAGAATGTGCCGCGGAGAAGTTTGATTGTATGGTGTCGAATTTGCCGTATCAGGCGGGGACGCGGATTTTGTTGGAGCTTGTTTTGGCGCGGCGGATTTCGGTGATGACGGTCTTAGTGCAGACGGAAGTTGCGGAGCGATTGGCGGCGAAAGAAGGGTCGAAAACGAGGGGACTTGCGGGTGTTTGGGCGCAACTTGATTACGATGTGGAAATTGTGCGAAAAGTGGCGGCGAGCTGTTTTTGGCCTCGACCCGAGATTGGGTCCACGGTGGTGAGGCTTGTGCAACATAATCGTAATTGCACATTTAATGAAGAGGAGAGGGAGCTTTTCCGCAGATTGACGAAAACAGCCTTCTCACATCGAAGAAAACAGCTTGGCAGTATATTCAAAAATATGATACAATCTACGGCGAGGGCCGAAGAACTCTCAAATGACGATTGGATAAACCTAGTAAAAGGACTATTAGAAAATGAAGACACCTGAGGAATTCCTTAAGGAAAACAACTTCCCGCTCGCGGGAGAAATTGATCGTGCAGGGATGCTGGCGGCGTTCATGTCCGAGATGGAGAAGGGGCTTGCGGGCGAGGAATCGTCGCTACGGATGATCCCGGCGTATGTTGGGGTTGAAGGCAAGGCGCAGCCTGGCATGAAGGCGGCGGTATTGGACGCGGGCGGGACGAATTTCCGGTCTGCAATTGTTTCGATTCCGCCGCAGATTGAGGACAAGGAAAACCAGCCGATGCCGGGCACGCATGGTGAAGTTTCGGAAGAAGAATTCTACGATGCGTTTGCGAAGGAATTGAAGCGTGTGGCACCGAAGGCGACGGCCAAGAAGTATGGTTGGTGCTTTTCGTATGATGCGGATGTGACGCCGGATTTGGATGCGAAGCTCAACTGCTGGACGAAGGGGATTCAGGCGCCGGCGATTGTGGGGCAGTACGTTGGTAAGGAATTGCTGAAGCGGCTTGGCGGTGGTTCGATTGCGATTGTGAATGATACGGTTGCGACGCTACTGGCGGCCAAGGCGATGGAAGGCAATAAGTCGTATTCGTCGTACATTGGGTTCATTCTCGGGACGGGGACAAATGCCGCGTACGTGGAAAAGAACACGAACATCAAGAAGCTTTCGGGGCTTGATACGGAAGGTTCGATGATTATCAATTCGGAATCGGGCAATTTTGATAAGTTCCCGCGTTCGACGTTTGATTTGGCGTTTGATAAGAAGCAGCGCGATCCGGGGCGGCACGCTTTGGAGAAGACGATTTCGGGCGGCTACTTGGGCGGGCTTGGGCTCGAGATTTACAAGGCTGCGGCGAAGGAAGGGTTGTTCTCGGCGAAAGCTGCCGCGGGGTTGGGTGGCCTTGGCGCGCTGGAGACGATGGACTTCGACAATTTTGTCGCGGGCTATAAGAAGGAAGGGCGCGAGAATCCGCTGGATACGATTTTTGCGGATGCGACGGATGCGAAGATGGCGCGGCGGTTGGGCTTGCCTGTGTTTGAGCGCGCGGCAGTTTTGACGGCGGTGCACCTCGCGGCGTTTTGTATCAAGTCGGGTGCGGGTGCGGATGCGTCCTCGCCGATTGCGATCAATGCGGATGGTTCGACCTACTATAAGACGCGGGCGATTGGGTTCGCGGATATGGTCAAGCGTGAGATGACGGACATGCTGACGACCCGTCGCAACATCCACTTTGAATTCACGCCGCAGGTTGCGGATGCCCCGATGGTGGGTGCTGCGATTGCCGCGATGCTCTAATTTCGATTGATAAGACCTGAACACATGAAACTGATATTCGCGTGTACGTGTTTGTGTGCCGCGTCCCTCGCCTCTGCTGTAGAGGTGGACGGGATTGCGGCCAAGGTGAATGATGCCGTGATTCTCAAGAGCGACGTCGTCAACGAACTCAAGCAGATGGGGGGCGATGCGTCCCAATTTACTGAAGTTCGTAACGATATGATTGACCGCAAGCTCATTTTGAAGGCGGCGCTTGATGCCAAGATGACCATGCAAGAATGGGTCATTGATAACCGCATTCGCGAAATCATTTCACGTGTTTTCAAGGGCGATCGGAATTTGTTGCTGGACGCGTTGGCGAAGCAAAAGATGTCGTATCCGGAATGGCGCGAGCGCATGAAGGACGATATGATTGTGGGCGCGATGCGGTGGCAGGTCGTCGATAAGAATGTGACGGCGTCGCCCGCGGAATTACGTGCGGAATATAAGGCGCATCCGGAACGGTATCGCACGGGGGATCAGGTGACCGTTTCCGTCATTTTGCTCAAGCCGGAGGACGCGGGCAAACGTGCCGCGGTGGATGAAGCGCTCAAGACGAATGATTTTGCCGCGGTCGCGAAGGAGTATTCTTCGGATGTGAATGCTTCGCAGGGTGGCGTCTGGAAGGATGTCAATCCTGAAGATTCGTTCCGTTCCGAAGTTTGCGAAGCGATTGACAAGATGGCGAAAGGCGAAGTGAGCAAGTGGATCGACCTTGATGGTTGGAGTTTCCTTGTCCGCAAGGATGCTGAATCTGAATCCAAGGCGAAGACTTTTGCGGAAGCTTTTGACGACATTGAGGCGAACGTCAAGGAAGAAAAAGCGAAGAAGCTCTATACCGAATGGATTGAGCGCCTTCGCGCGGCGGCGTATATCAAAGTGTTTTAATACGTGAAGTCCCAAGAGTGGGCTTACGGGTGTGCCAAATCTCCGCGGCAAAAGTGTCGCGGAGGTCTTATTTTACTGGGGCGCGCGGCACTTTTGAGGCCGAGAAGATGGTCGGCTGAGGGGGTTTCTTTGGGTGGGGGATGGGGTTTTTATGGTCGCGAATGGG
>CAVIVB010000236.1:521-3198 GCA_963645785.1 bacterium | reverse complement strand
GCGGCGGAAGGCGTCCACACTTTCGTTTCCATAGACACTGCGGAGGGGTTCTTCGCCAATGACGATGCCCGGCATAGGCGGAACATCGTCCAATTCCTTCGTAATGGAAATAAGGCGGCAGTTGGAATCTCCAATGAAAAGTCCGTCTGGAATAGCGGAAAGGAGGGCTTTATGGCGGGCTTCGACATTGGCAAGGGTGACGGTCTTGGCGGCGATGGCCTCGACAAGGCGGTTAACGGAATCGGCCAAGACGGCAAATTCATCCTTACCAGTCCAGGCGATGTGAGGACAATCGATCGAGAAATCGGTGGAAGAGAGTTTTTCGATGTCGCTCGTCATTTTGGAAAGTGGGTTCAGAAGGAGGCGATTCTGAATCCAGAAAATGGGCAAGACGAAGAAAATGCCGCCGACGGCGATGAAAAATGCGAGTTGCCAGACGGCCATACGGGTCGCGGCAGAAAAGACCTTCGGGAGCGAGACGGAGAGGACCGAGACGGCGTTGCCGGAAATATCGCGCAAGACGAAGATGGACTCAAGAGGGTCGGAGCGGAAGACCCAGAAGGATTGGTCGGAGGCATCTTCGGGGGCTTGTTCGATGGCGTCTTCGGTGAACATGGGGGCAATGCCAAAGCTGGAACGTTTGGTGGAACGCGCGATATGAGGAGCGGGCGCTTCACACTCGGAGCAAGTCTCCACCTCGACATGTGGACGAATATCGTTATGAATTTGGACTTCAAGGCCAGAAGAATGTTGTTTATCGATGTTGGCAATTTCGGACGTTTGGAATGGGACGCCGACAAGGAGGAATTCGTTTGTGCCGTAGGGGATGATGGCGGAGTTGTAGAGGCGCGTATCGGTGCGAAGGATGCCGGTGGCAATTTCGCTCGCTGAACTCTTCGCTTTTTTGTCGCGAATGGCGTAAATCCAGTTGTGAAGGACGGCACGATATTCATCCAGATGATCGGCTGTAAGCGGCTCAATTGAAAGTTTATTGTTGGAACGCTTGGTATAACCTTCAATAAGACGCGCGGAGGGCGTCAGGCGCACGACCAGATTGAACGGCAAATTGGTCGCGGAAATGATATCGAGGGCTTTGAGATTGGTGACATTAGGTGCGGAAAAAGTTGACTTGACGGCGTCGCGGACGCGGTCGGATTGGCGTTGGATTTGGGATGTGACGCGCACACCGACTTCGCGGACTTGGGCGGCCGTGTCGTGGACGAGGTTGGCCAGGACGAAACGCCCGCCAATGTAGAAGGCCAAAAGGAAAAGAAGAAGAAAGACGGCCGTCACCACGCCATAACGCGTGCGAATAGAATGAATCGTGCGATAAAATGCGAGGGAATTATACCAACGTTCAGATTTCTTTGTCATGAATTTCTCCGTTGTGACCAAAGCCAAAGTAGGAAGATAAAAAGAAAGACGGCACACGCCGTGCTGATGCGCGCAATACGCAAATAAGCAAGCGCATCCTCTTCAGAATGAGTCGTGCGCACCGGAACAACAACCGTCGCCTGGGGCTCTTCTTCAACTTTCAATTCGCCGACGACTGGGGTGGATGGACGCGACATTTCAAGTCGCGCTTGCTCCTTACGCTTTTTGCGCTCGATGGAGGCGGCCTTGGCCTCGCGGCGGGCTTGTTCACGTTCGAAGGCGGCGAGATCTTTATCCGCGGTGCTTTCAATCATTTCGCGCCTCCTCTGATGCTGTATAGGCTGGGTTCAAGTCGTCCGGAACAAGCATCCAAGCGTATGTGAAAGGAGGTTGCGGGCCAGGCGGAAGAGAGGTGTTCATCTGGCTCGAGGTCTTGCGGCGAAGGCGCATATCCCAGTTGAAGTTGATGCCGTTGCCACTAAAGATAAGTGCTTCGTCGCGGCAGATAAGGCAGCCGTTCAGATTGAAAGTAGAGCCATTGCGGCCAGGTGTGCCCATAATGGCGTGGTTGTTATACAGAATCGCGTCAATCGTTGCAATGCCAGAGGAATCTTTCACGGCTTGCATCAGCGCATCACTGCAGACTGTTTCGTAATAGCGGCGGTCATAGGAAAGGGTGTCCGTCAAGATATAATCTTGCACGTCTTGGTAGTATCCACGATTCCACCCATATTGCACCCACTCTTTGTGCGTCGTGCCTGTGTACGTTTTTATTGAGCGAATCTTGCCAAACTGCCCAGAAGCTGAATCATATCCACCTGGCGCAGATTCCGCAAGAGTCGAAGATAGGCCCGACACTTTTTCGATAGCCGTATAATCACCCGCAAATGTGGATGGATAACCGATATTTTTATCGCTCTCATCGCAAGCGTAAGAGTTCACAACGGACCCCGAACCAGGTTTGATATAACTATCAACCGAGCTGTGCCAGGAAGAATCGGAGCTATCACCAATGATGATGTTGCCTTTCGCCATCAAGCCCAGCATGTCTTTCGATGTGTTCGACTCTTCTTTTTTTGTATCGTTCTCGTTGCTCGTGTTATCGCGTCCGCTCCAAGACGGCGCATTGACATAATTGATGTCACCGATAATGTGGATGTTGCGACCCGCATAAATAGTGCCTTGCCCTTGGACGTAGCCTTTAATGAGTACATCCGAATCAATAACGACGGGGCCATTAATTATGATTGGATTAGCCTTTGTGCCGACAAGAAGAATTGCGCCGCGATCCGCATTCGTCACA
>CAVIVB010000236.1:0-511 GCA_963645785.1 bacterium | reverse complement strand
GTCACAACACCCGATGGACCTGCTGAATTGCGGCTATGATAAGCATTCACTGTGCCACCATTGATTGTGTGTTCCGTGCCAGCTGTGTCCGTGTAGGTGACGGATGGATAAGTCAGCGTTCCCCTCTGTTCGCGGGCATAATCAACATAACTACTCAATTCCGAAATGTAAGGCATCGGAATGGGCGTCGCTTCTTCATTGACAATCTTTTGACCAGAAGATGCAGCCGTCAAAGTTTTGGTAATGTACCCACCGCTAGATGGCGCATCATACGCACCATTTGTATCATAGTCTACAGTATCTGGTCGCGCACGCGAACCCGCCGAATTGCGATAGTTCGACGTATTGTAGATGCGCGGACGACTCAACGTGACCGACCCCGTCGCCCCCACCTCATCATTAATTGCCGCGTAAATAAAGCCATTCACGGTGGACGAACGCAAATCCACGTCACCATTCGCACGCATATCCCCATTAATCGTAATCGAACTACCATTCATCCAACCATAGT
>CAVIVB010000235.1:0-3215 GCA_963645785.1 bacterium | reverse complement strand
GAACTAGGTTTATGAAAAGGTCAGTATTTACTAGGGTTTGCGCGAGCGTGGTGCTTGGCGCGGGGATGTTTTTTGCCGCGAACGCGGCAGATATTGCGGCGCAGGCGACAAACAGCGTTGAGCCAGATTTCACGGGGCATCCGTTCGCTGCGCAGCTGGCCGAATTGCATCGCGAGATTGTCAGTGAGATTGACAATGGGAGGCCGCTGCCGAACAAGACGGTCTACCGTACGCCTTGGCGGCGCGACGGGGCGATGGTCGCGATGGTCCTCGAGAAGACGGGGCGGATTGGGCTCATTCGGGATTGGATTCTTACGATTGACGATCCGTTCGACCGCAACAATGGTTGCGAGGAGCCGGACAACATTGGCGAATCGCTTTATCTTCTTGGATGCGTCACGAACCATACGCATCCGGCCGTTGGCAAGATTGTGGAAATAGCGAAGAAGCGCCTCGACGGGAACGGCGTTCTCACTGGCTCCGTTGATGGGGAGGACCATCCCGTTTACGCGATGAAGTGGCTCAAGCTTGGGTTGGAGAAGTGCGGGCTCGATGCGAGTTGGGTGAAGATTCCGAACGTGAAGGATGATTCCTACGATGGGCTTTTCTGGATGGACGGCGTGCGCGAGGCGAAATGGGCAAAGGCAGAGTTGAATCGTAACTATCCCTATCTCTCGTGGGCGAAATGGCACAAGGGCGGGCGCAAATTCCAGCCCTCCGAGGTGCCAGTCAAGTTGAACGGCCTGATGACTTGGGAGGCGTATGCGTCGAAGGCGAATTACGCGGCCTACAAGAATTCGCATCCCGACTGGGCGAAGAACTGCATTTCGTATCCGCACACCTGGCATGCGGCCGAGATGTTCCTTCTCCTTTGGGAGCAGAAGGCGCCGAGCAAGTAAAAAAGGGATTTTAAGAAGGGGAAGGGGCGCGGCGGATTTGGTCAAGCACAAAAGAGACCATCGACGCTAGGGGGTGATGGATGCGAGTGGCCGCGGCAAGGGGCGGGAGGCGCGGACGCGCCAAAAATTGGGAATGGAGAGAGCAAAGAGACGGGGGCGCGGCGGATTTGGAGAGTGAGGTGGGTTTTGACGCGGGAAAGAAAAGTTTAGGAAAATGAAAATACCTACTAGTCAGATGGAGAAGAATATGGTATAATAGGAGGCAATGGAAAAGATAGTCGTTTTGATGGGCGGGACGTCCAATGAACGGAAGGTGTCCCTTGAGAGCGGCAAGAATATTGCCGAGGCTTTGGCGTCGTTAAATAAGTATGAGGTCATACCGATTGATTTGCGGGAAGACAATTTGAAGGCGTTGCCGAAGAAGGTGAGTAAGGTGTACATTGCGTTGCATGGTGGCTGGGGCGAGAATGGTGGTGTGCAGGCGGAATTGGATGCGAAGAAGATTGCGTACACGGGGCCTGGGGCGATGGCGTCGCGGATCGCGATGGACAAGGTGAAGACGAAGATGGTGTTGGAGATGAACAAGGTGCCGACGGCGGCGTGGACGTTGGCGGATTGTGAGACGCCGGAGAGTCCGTTGCCATTGCCTGTGGTGGTGAAGCCGCCGCGGGATGGGTCGAGTGTAGGGATTAGCAAGGTGTCGAAGGCTGGGGAATGGAAGTTGGCGCTTGCGGCGGCGTATGACAGCATGACGAAGGCGAGCGACAGTGAGAACGTGATGGTGGAGGAGTTTATACCTGGGCGAGAGATGACGGTTGGCGTGATTGATGGGGAGGCGTTGCCGGCGATTGAGATTGTGACGCCGAGTGGTTGGTATGGGTATGAAGAGAAGTATCAATCGAATGCGACGAAGTATCCATTTTTGAAGGATGCGGAGTTGGAGGCGAAGTTGCAGAAGATTGCGTTGGAGGCGTATGAGGCGGTTGGGTGCCGCGGTGTGACGCGGGTTGATTTTCGTGTTTCGCCGATGGGGCGGATTTATGTTTTGGAATTGAACACGTCGCCAGGGTTTACGGCGCATTCGCTGGTGCCGAAGGCTGGGATGAAGACGGGTTTGACGTTTGCGGAGGTGTGCGATAAGATTTTGTCGTGCGCGGCGCATGATTGAGAGGTGAGGGATGAAGGCTAACAAGCGGCAGAGCATCAAGGGGAAGTGGAGCATCGTTGCATTTTGTGCGGTGGTGGTGATGGTGGCGTTGTTTGTTGGCGTGATGGTGGCGTACAACAAGTTGCGCGATTTGTATTTGGAGCAATGCGTGATTGTGGATGTGACGCGGCAGGTTGAGATTAGCTCTGGCAAGATGGTGAAGGGTGATATTATTGCGGAGGAATTTGGGCTGAGGAATGGAGCGAACTTGGGGCTGATTGATTACGATGAGAAGCGCAAGGCGATTTTGAAGAAGATCCCGAACATCCGATCGATTGTGGTGACGCGGCACTTACCGGATCGTGTGACGATACAGGTTGAGGAGCGGCGGCCGGTGGTGCGGATGAATGTGGTGGGTGCGCGCAAGGAGACGGTGAGGGTTGCGGACACGGATGGGATGGTGTTTCGGTGTCAGCGTAATACAGGATTGTTGCCGATTGTGCGGGAGGCGCGCGAGAAGGTGACGTCGATTGGGAGTGAGTTGAAGGGGCGGAGTTTGGCGGCGTTGAGGTTGTGGGAAGTGGCGCATGAAGGGGACGCGGCGGCGATGGGTGCGAAGCTTGGAATCTTGGAAGTGGACGCTTCGCAGAGAGACTATTTGGTGGCGACGCTTGGGGATTATTCGCAGGCGAAGATTGCGTGGGAGGGGATGGACCAGCCGACGGAATCGAATCGAAAGAATTTAGAGATGCGGTTGAAGATGTTGCGCGCGGCGCTTGCGGCGGCGAAGGGGCTGAACGTGCGCGTGTGGAATGTGACACTTGATAATCGCGTGTATGCAGACAAGAGGGAGTTATTGCCATGACGAACATTCATGCGGCATTGGAGATTGGGACGACGCGGACGGTGCTTGCGGTGGGCGAGGCCGAGACGGGTGGGCGGTTGAAGGTGACGTGCCATGCGGAGATTCCGTCGAGCGGGGTTCGGAAGAGCCAGATTATGAACATCAACAGCACGACACAATCGATTCGGAGTGTGATCCGTCAGGTTGAGGAGAAGCAGAAGAAGCAGGGGGCATCGCTCACGTTGGGGAATGCGGTGTTGGCGGTGACGGGGCAGCATATTCGTGCGGATGTGTACACGGGGATGGTTCAGGTTGAGGGTGCGAC
>CAVIVB010000234.1:0-3224 GCA_963645785.1 bacterium | reverse complement strand
GCGCTCGCGGCACTTTTGACGCGCGATTATCCTTTAGAAGATGTACAGTCTATTGGCGCGGCACTTTCACAGAAAGTCAAAAAAGACTTCACAATTGACCAAATGGCGAAGCAGACTCTCGCACTTTGGTCTCGCCTCGTCTAAGTTTTGGCCATTTTCGCGGCGGATTTTGGGGAAAAGAGGGGGAGAAAATGGTTAGGGGAAGGGGTTTCTTTGGGTGGGTTAGGGGGCTTTTATGGTGCGATCTAGGTTGGAGTAAGGGAAAGTACCGCGGTACTTTGTAAAAACCACCGCGGTAGTTTTGTTAAAGTACCTAGGTACTTTTTGCAAACCACCACGGTACTTTATCTTGCTCGTAGGCAGATCGTACCAAAGAAAGGCTGGAATCGGACCAGGCCTGCTGAGGGGGTGGACCAAGTTGAAGGGATGTGGATTGTAGATTTGCACTTCCATATTGGTCTGAAATATGATATAATATAGGGCGTAAAGGCGAATAGGCTAGGAGACGAACGAGAATGAGCGACGAGATATTGACGAGTCGGCGGGCAGTTACTGCTGAAGAAGAAGGGGCCATATTGGGCGAAAGCTTTGTATGTCCTTACTGTCGGACTGTATCGAAATTGGGTGAAGTGATGGCGGTGTCGGTGTCGAGCGAGCTGATGGGCGATTCGGTATTGGGGGAATATGAGGCGCGGCGGTTTTTGCCGAGCCACTTTACGAAGCATGGTTTGGCGATTGATGCGTGCGGGGGCGTGTGTACGCTGGCGGCGTGTCCGCATTGTCACATGGCGGTGCCGCAATTATTGTTGGAGACGGAGCAGATGTCGCTGGCGGTGATTGGGGCGGTGGGTGCTGGGAAGTCTGTGTTTCTCGCGAGTTCGATGTGGGAATGTCGGCAAAAGCTTTCGGCGAACTTTGGATTGATGCTGACGGATTTGGAGCCTGCGGCGAATCGGTGGATTAATGCGTATGAGGAGAAGTTGTTTTTTCAGTCGGAGCCGACGGAGATGCAGCAGATTGAGAAGACGGAATTACAGGATCCGCATGTGAGCCGGATGGTGAAGATCCGCGGCGAAAATGTTTTGTTGCCGTTGCCGAGTTTCTTTTATTTGCAGCGTGCGGCGGATGAGACGCGGCAGAGTTTGGTGATTTATGATAGCGCGGGGGAACATTTTCGAGCGGGAGCGCCGACGCAGAATTCGATGGTGACGTTGAACATGCTGACGGCGTCGGCGATCTTTTTCATGTTTGATCCATCGGCGGAGCCGAGGTTTCGATCGATGTTGGACATGGGGAAGGGGACGGCGCAGAACAATGCGCAGAGGCAGGATATATTGCTGTCGGAGATGGCGTCGCGGTTGAGGCGGTACATGGGGACGAAGCAGGAGAGGCGGCTTTCGAAGCCATTGATATTTGGGGTATCGAAGGCGGACTTGTTGCATCATCATTTGCCGCTTGGAGTTGATATGTATCGTGAGGGGGCGGATGGTAAGATGGCTCTTGACTTGGGGGCGCTGAGAAAGGTGTCGAGCGAGACGGAGGCGCTGTTGCAGAAGGTGGTGCCGGATGTGGTGGCGACGGTGCATAGTGTGGCGAATGAGGTGTGGTTTGTGCCGGTGAGCGCGTTGGGGCACAATCCGATGAAGGAAGGAATACGTCCATGCGACATACATCCGATCTGTGCGGAGGTGCCGCTTGTGTTGACGCTCGCGCATAAAGGGTTGATCCCAACGGTGGAATGAGATGTACGAACTTGTTCACACATCTGCGGCGAATGGATTGATTGCGGGGACGCATGGGTATGCGCCTGTGGAGATGACGCGGTCGATGCCAGATGGCTTGCGGAATCGGGTGGAAGTTTTTTGCGGGTATGCGCATCGAGGGGGCGCGGTGGAGCTCAATCCGGTGAATTGGTTTCATGCGATATTGGAGAAGGGCGAGCATGTTGTGGGGCGTGTTGCGGCGTGCGAGAAGGATTATACGGGGCGGACGAATCGGCTGGCGAAGGTAAGGATTTGGGGTGCGGAAGAGATGCCGCGGTGTGGCGCGGCGGAATTATTGGCGACGGGAGGGGAATGGTTTCGTGCGGCGTGGAATGGTGAGGTGAAGTATTTAGATGAGGCGGCGAAGGGAAGTGCGTGGGCGCGGGCGTTTGGGGCTGGGGGCGATGAGTTGTGCCAGAGAGTGGCGTGGCAGGTGGAGAGGAATTTGGAGACGGGGAAGTCGCTTTATTTTCGGACGTCGGTGGGGTGGGATTGCGATGGGGAGAAGCTGCTCGCGTTGTTTCGAGAGGTGATTGGTGCGATGCCGGAAGAGGTACGCGGGCGGGTCACGTTTGCGACATATCCCGCGGCGATGCCGGGTGGGGCGGTGTGTCATTTGCGCGGCAGTTTGGGTTCGGATGAGGATGCTCTTTTTGGGCGAGCAAAGGATGTGTGCGCGTGGGTGGATTGCGTGGAGGGGCGTGTTGTGCATGAGGAACTTTTGCCGCGTGAGGGGAAGAAGAAAGAGGATGCGCGTGCGGCGGAATTGGATGCGGCGCGGAAGGACGTGGAGGAATTGAAGGCGCGTCTTGTGGTTGAGGAGAGGGCGGCGGAGTTTGCGCGGGCGTATGCGAAGAAGTTGCAAGAAGAGAAGGCGCAGGCAGCAAATCAAGGCACGTCGGCATGGATGGAGATGCAGAAGAAGTTGGAGAAGAAGCTGATGGTGGCACGTGTGTGGGGCTGTGTGGCGGCTAGTGTGAGTGTGGCACTGATTGTGATTTTGGCATTGATTTATTGGGGCGCGGCGAAGGTGGACGGGGCTCGCGCCCCGGGCCCCCTTTGTAATGGGCCGACGGAGCGGTCCATGGCAAAACGCGAGACAGATAAGGAAGTGCCGGTGAAGGTTGAGGTCGTGAAGGATGTACCACGCGTGGAGGATGTGAAGGCGTCGGTGAAGGTTGAAGTCGTGGAAGATGTGCCGCGGGCGGAAGAGGTGGTGCGCATGGAGGCACCTGTTGTAGAGGAGATAGAAGAGGAAGAGAAATCGCGTTTAAGTATTCGCGCGGCGGAAGATGTGCCGCGGAAGAAGAAACGGATGAAGACGATGGGGGAAGAGCTTTTTCAAAGTGAGGCGAAGGGGCACTAAAGGCAAAGGAGACTAAATATGGATTCATCAAATTTGATACAGAGCCTCATGCAAATTCTGGACCAGGCGCGGCCGGTCACGGAGGGTGAGAAGTT
>CAVIVB010000233.1:0-3230 GCA_963645785.1 bacterium | reverse complement strand
CTCTCAAGTAAAGGCTTTACCCCTCAAAGGTAAAGCCTTTACTTACCACGCGGCAAATACCGCCGCTCACGGCACTCAAAGCCACTTGAAAGTGCCGCGGAAATATGGTATAATATACGCCTCAGTTATGAATCAGGTCGATCCAATCATACAACTCGAGCATGTGGATGCGGGATATCCCGGCAAGGTGATCTTGTCGGATGTCACGTTTTCTATTGAGCGCGGCGAAATTTTCATTTTGCTGGGTTCGTCTGGATGTGGGAAATCGACATTGATGAAGCACATGATTGGGCTCAATCCGATCTTGCGTGGTCGATTGAGCCTTGGTGGGCTTGGATGGTGCGCGGCGAATCGTGCGAGGCTGTGTCAAATGATTGGTGTGATGTATCAATCGGGTGCGCTGTTTGGTTCGATGACGTGTCTTGAGAATGTGATGTTGCCGCTTGAGGAGTTTACGAAGCTGAAGAGAAGCGCGCGCATCGAAAAGGCGCGCGCACTCTTGCGTGATGTTGAGTTGGAAGACGCGGCAGAATTGATGCCGAGCGAGATTTCGGGTGGGATGCGCAAGCGAGTGGCGATTGCACGCGCACTCGCGCTCGAGCCCGAGGTCATCTTCTTAGATGAGCCGAGCGCAGGGCTCGACCCGATTACGAGCCGTGCGCTTGATGAATTGATCTTGAAGTTGCGCGGCGAAAAGGGTACGACGTTTGTGGTGGTGACGCATGAGCTGGCGAGCATTGGGCGAATTGCGGACCGGTGTGCGATGTTTGAGAAGTCGCGTGGGAAGATGATTGGACTTGGGACGATTGAGGAGCTTCTTCAAGAGAAGGATGAGTTTATACAAAAGTTTTTCAAAGGAGGTTTGAATGGCGGCAGATAATCATGCATCGTTTATGCGAATTGGGCTTGCGGTGGCGCTGGGGACCGCGGCGATTATTGGTGCGCTCGTGTATTTAGGCGGGCTTGGGAACGCGAAGGATGTCGTGTGGGCGGAGACGTATTCGGTGACGCCTGTGAGCGGATTGAGCGTGGGAAGCGCGGTGAATTTTCGCGGGGTGAAGATTGGCGAGGTGCAGCGCCTCTCGTTCATTGGCGGGGATTATCGCGGGGCGAGCGAGGCGGACGCGCAGAAGATCCGCATTGTGATGGCGTTCAATCGCTCGGCTGTGCAATTGGATGAGGATGAGTCGGGCGAAGAGTTATTGAAGCGGATGATCGCGAAGGGTTTGCATGCGACGGTGACGGCGAGCGGCATCACGGGGCTGTCGCGGATAGAACTCAACTATCCGCGAACAGCGATTGTGGACGAGGCGATGAGTTGGAAGAGCGAGTATATGACGATTCCGCCCGCGGCGTCTCTCTTGGAGAATTTCTCGAGTGCGGCGACGCGCGTCATGAATGAAATCAATAAGATGGACTTGACGACGGCGTGGAGCAATGTGGCAGCGATTGCCTCGAGCGCGGCAGATTTGACGCGAAATGTGAATGCGCTCGTGGAATGTCAGCGCACAGGGATTAATGAGATATTGGAGAATGTCTCCGCCGCTGCGGCGTCCATCAAGGACTTGACGCAGCGCCTGAGCGAGAATCCATCCTTGTTATTGCGAAAGGCGGACGCAGAAGCTTTGCCCGAGACAAAGAGAGGAGAATGAAAAATTCCCCTACCAATCGCGGCGAAAATATGGTATAATATACAACAATAGCAAAAAGAGTAGCTTGAGAAGTTATGAAAAAGATGCAAGATAAATTTGTTCGGATAACGGACACGACATTGCGCGACGCGCATCAGTCCTTGTGGGCGACGCGCTTGCGCACGGATGATATTCTTGGGATTGCCGAGAAGCTTGACAACGCGGGGTTCTACTCGCTTGAATGTTGGGGCGGTGCGACGTTTGATGTGTGCATGCGCTTTTTGCGTGAGAATCCGTGGGAGCGGCTTCGGCAAATTAAGAAAGTTTGCAAGAAGACGCCGCTGCAGATGCTCCTGCGCGGGCAGAATGTCCTCGGGTATAAGCATTACCCAGATGATGTCGTGGAGCGGTTCATCGCGCTTTCGTGCGAGAATGGGATGGATATTTTCCGTGTGTTTGACGCGCTCAATGACGCGCGGAATTTGGAGACGGCGATTCGGTGTGTGAAGAAGTATGGCGGGCATGCGCAAGGCACGATTTGCTATACGACGTCGCCCGTCCATACGATTGAGAATTATGTGAAGCTTGCCAAAGAGCAGCAGGCGATGGGGATTGATTCGCTGGCGATTAAGGACATGGCAGGGATTCTGACGCCGGGCGCGGCGCGGGAACTTGTGGCAGCGCTCAAAAAGGCGCTGCCCGAGATGCCCATCCAGGTGCATTCGCACATGACGAGTGGGATGGCCGCGGCGATGTATATGGCGGCGGTCGAGGCGGGCGCAGGCTGTATTGACTGCGCGATTTCGACGATGAGTTCGTTCTCGTCGCAGCCGCCGACGGAATCGATGGTGGCGGTTTTGGAGTCGGAAGGCTTCACGACGGGGCTTGAACAGAAGGCGCTCGCGGAGATCAATGCGTACTTCAAGGAGCTCAAGAAGAAGCGGCAGAGGGCGTCGAGCGCGAAGGTTGAAGCGGTGGACGCGGGCGTGTTGGTGCATGCGATTCCAGGCGGGATGATTTCGAATTTGCGTTCGCAGCTCGCGCAACAGGATGCGCTCGATCGTTTGCCGGAAGTCTTGGAAGAACTGCCGCGGACGCGGGCCGATATGGGGTATCCACCGCTCGTGACGCCGACATCTCAAATTGTCGGCGTGCAGAGCGTATTGAATGTGCTCTCGGGCAAGCGGTACTCGATGGTGACGGAAGAGACGCGGCGTTATGCGGCGGGTTATTATGGGCGCACACCGGTGCCGATTGAGGCGAAGTTGCGCAAGAAGTTGATGGGCAAGACGAAGCCGATTACGTGCCGTCCGGCGGATTTGCTCAAGCCAGGGCTTGTGGCGGCGGCCAATGAGATTGCGCCCAATACGATTCGTGCGGAGGAAGATATTCTTTCGTATGTGCTCTTCCCAGAAGTGGCGCTGGGGTATTTCAAGTGGCGTAATACGGACCCGAAAAAGCGCGAGCCGATTCCAGCGGATGTGGAAGAAGCGGCGCAGGCGGCGGCCGTGCCGACTGCGAGCGCGGGTGCAGCCGCAGGCGGAAAAAGTGCCGCGGCGGCAGGCGCGGCGGATATCAAGGGCACGCCGGTTGTGGCAC
>CAVIVB010000232.1:1289-3230 GCA_963645785.1 bacterium | reverse complement strand
TTCTGCCACGAGGGTGGAAATCGCTGGATGGAGAAGGGGTGCCACGAGTTGGACTTGGAGCAAGAGATCTGCCTCAAGCTCATACAAGGGTGGGAGGGCATTCGTAAGGCCCAAAATCCTGAGGCCTATTTCGTGAGGACGGTGAACAACTTCATCAAGAAGTGGTTCACCGCTGCCGAGGGAAAAGAGTGCTACAGGGAAACCTGTGGTATTTGGAAGGATGTCCAGGGAACAATCGTGTTCAGGGCATTTGCCTCATCAGATGATGGTGAGGATAAAGAGGGGTTCGCAGACGAGTATGTCTGGGAACATCAAATCGCAATAGAGCATCAAACGTGGAGGACACGCAAGAAAGCGTGATCCTCCCACGTGAAGGTGCAAAAGTAAACAAAATTACAAATTCATAAATCAAATTAAATCAAAAAGGAAATAAAAAAATGCAAGAAATCAATAAGATGATGAATCGCATGGACTTTGAAGAGTTCATGGAGTTTGCGAAGGTGAATGGTTTCAAGAAGTTCGTTGAGGCCTATCTGAAGCATGGTAGTTATCATAAGGCCGCGGTTGCGCGGAGGATGGAATATACCCGGTATCGGGATACCATGCGTTGGTTGGTGGTTGAGTTTCGGAAGCTGGACGAGAGGTATCTCTAATGGCGGAAGAGCTGACAGAAGCGGGAGGCGGAGAAGGGGCGGTGCCTTCTCCGTCTCCCGATGAGGCGAAGGCGGCCCTTAGGGCGCGCATTGCGAAGTTGCGCGCGGTGATGGGGCTTGTGCACGAGGCCAATGAGCGTGCGGCAAAAGCGCCGCGCGAAGATGTGGCGCGTGTGAAGCGGATGAACTTGGGGATGTTCACGCGTGATTATTCGCAGGAGAAAGCGTTGATTGAGGGCCGGTGGTTAGAGCGTGGTGGGATTGCGATGATTGTTTCCACCACGGGTTCTGGTAAGAGCGTGTTGCAGACGCAGCTGGCGATAAGCTTCTCGAAGGGCAAGGCGTGTTGTGGGCTTGTTCCTACTAAGCCGCTGAAGAGTTGGATCATTCAAAGTGAGGATAGTGAGGACCGAGTGGCGTTTGACCGTGATGAGGTGCTTGCGCACTTGGAGGAGGAGTATCCGGATGAGTGTTGGCAAGATGTGCCGCCGCTCGTGAAGTTTCTAGACTTCACGGGTTTGACGGGCCCTGAGTTCATTGAGACGCTGGAGAATGAATTGCGCGAGGATAAGCCAGACGTGATCTTCATCAATCCATTCAACGCATACTTTGGAGGCAATCTGAAGGAAGGGGCGGATGTGAGCGCATTTTTCAAGGGAGGGAAAATGCGCGGAGAGAAGACGTATGGGCTTGAGGCGGTGTTGAAGGCGCATCAAGTGGGCGCGATTCTTTTTGGTCACACGGGTAAGCCCCCAACGGTGAGTGAGCAGAGGGCGTGGTTGAAGGATCCGTTTTCAGCTTATAAGATGTGTGGTGCAAGCGAGATTGTGGATGCGGTGCGTTCCGTGGTGACGTTTTTGCCTTGCGCGAAGAAGGAAGGAGTATACATTTTTTCAGCTGGGAAAAATGGGCGTGGGCTTGGGTGGACGGATGCAGAGGGGCGCGCCACACTCAAGAGTGTGTGGCGCTGGGGCAAGGGAGGGCACCACTGCTGGTGTGCCGTCCCGAAGGAATATTGGAAAAGGTTGATGGAGGATGAGCGCTGAAACACGGATAAGGAAGATCTAACTCCGAGCCTGGCAAGCATCGGAGTTAGATTCTTGGGGGTGGGATGGGGTTAGCCGTGTAGAACATAAAGAACATAGAGATGGGGGAAGGGTGAAAAGTGCCGCGGAAAAAAGGCGGCACTTCTTTTGTCCCACATTTCATGAAAAGTGGGGCGAAAGAGGCGCGGCAGAATTTTTTTTCAATTTTTTTCAATCACGTGCAGGTACAAATGACTCTACTA
>CAVIVB010000232.1:0-1171 GCA_963645785.1 bacterium | reverse complement strand
ACTATATATGGAGGGGCATGGGCCCGCAAGCCCGTGCCTCTCCAACATAACAAATAAAATAAAACAACATAACAAATAAAATAAAAGAAAGAAAAAATAAGATGGGAAATACAAATGAGAAAGTGGCTCTGAAGTACAGGGTCAATAATGGGCACAACCCAAAGACAGGCGAGACGATTCGCCGTCCATTCATTGTGGACAGCGAAAAGTATTCGATTGAGCGTGTGGTGCAATATGCGCTTGAAAACAGCTACATGACGGGGCAGTACGAGAGCTGTCTTGGTCAGGCAAAGGGTTTTCTTGAAGCGATTAAGAAGATTGCTAGCATGGGTAAGGTTGTGGATATTGCCTCGTGGTTTCGTGTTCGGGCCTACCTGACCGGGACCGTTGGGGAGAGTGAGGCCTTGACGAGTGCAAACGAGTACAAGGTTCGTATACAGACATTGAATGAGCTCAAGCTTGACAAGTCTAATTTCTCCTTCTCGAATGAGGGGCAGAGCACGAAGGCATCGATTGCATCGATTTGCACGAAGGGTGGTTCTGTTGCGGGGCAATGGGAGAAAGACAAGCCTGCGATTGCGGGTGGTTCAAACTTGTTCTTTAAGGCAGATGATGGGGACACGATTGTGGCCACCTACATGGTTTCTGGAGAGGAGAAGACAGTGAGCATGATTGCTAATGACTCTTCTTACAACTTCATCCAGATTGCGTATCCTGAAGAGTTTGCTGAGCTTGGTGAAGGCACAGAGGTTAAGCTGACATTCACGCTTCATGGCGGGGACAAGGAAGCTGCACCGAAGGTGATTACGAAGGCAGTAAAGATTGTTGAGGCTGCGTAAGGCTTCTATTTGGAGAAGTTTTATGTGGAGCTTGTTGAAGAAGATTCTGACAAGTCAGGCAGTCGTAAATGCAGTGAGCGCGCTTTTGGGCGCGCTTGCGGGAGTGTTTGCGAGTGGCTGTTCTTTGCTTGGGAGTGGTGTTGGGATGACAGTACACTAAGGATATAATACGTTTGAGGGCTAGGCGATAAACCCTCCCCGCGGCGGAAAAAGTGCCGCGGGTTATTTTGATTTTGTGGATGGAATGAACCGTGTAGAACGTGTAGAGCGTGTAGAATTTTTTAGCCGTGTAGAACATAGAGAACATAGAGATGGGGACGAATCGGTTTTGG
>CAVIVB010000231.1:2298-3252 GCA_963645785.1 bacterium | reverse complement strand
CCGCCGCGTCAAGTGACGAAAGGTGCTTGAAATCTGCCGCGGAATATGGTATAATATGCGCCGCTTGGATGGTCCAGGCAAAACAATAGAAATCTAACATCAAAATAAAGGAACAAACATATGAGTGGTGGCTTGATATTCTTTGGTATTGTGGCCTTAATCGTATTGGTCGCAATTGTAAAGACCGCGGTGATTGTACCGCAGAAGGCGGCGTATATCGTCGAACGCCTCGGCAAATATCGCTGCACACTTGATGCAGGCTTTCACATCCTCATCCCCTTCTTTGATCGCATCGCCTATAAACATACCCTCAAGGAACAGGCGATTGATGTGCCGCCACAACAATGCATCACGCGCGACAATATCACGGTTGACGTCGATGGCATCCTCTACATGCAGGTGATGGACGCGGCCAAGGCAAGCTACGGCATCGGTAACTACCTCTTTGCCACAACGCAACTCGCACAAACCACCATGCGTTCAGAAATGGGCAAGCTCGATTTGGACCGCTCCTTCGAGGAACGCACCTCCATCAACGCAGCCATCGTCGCCGCGGTCGATAAGGCGAGCGACCCATGGGGCATCAAGGTCACACGCTACGAAATCAAGAACATCACGCCTCCTCAGACCATTCGCGATGCCATGGAAAAACAGATGCGCGCAGAGCGTGAAAAGCGCGCGATGATTGCGGAGTCGGAAGGCGAACGCCAGTCCAAAATCAACCGTGCAGAAGGCGAGCGCCAGCAAGCCATCGCGCTTTCGGAAGGTGAGCGCGCGCGGCGGATTAACGAGGCGGAAGGTAAGGCCAAAGAAATCCTCCTCGTCGCAGAGGCACAGGCAACAGGCATCGAAAAAGTCGCCGCGGCAATCAATGGACAAGGCGGCCTTGAATCTGTCAATATGCAGCTCGCTCAGCTTTATCTCAACCAATTCGGCAACCTCGCCAAGCCCAAT
>CAVIVB010000231.1:0-2288 GCA_963645785.1 bacterium | reverse complement strand
ACGAATAATGCGATGATTATCCCGTCCAACTTGGCGGATGTCGCGGGCATTTTGAAGGCCTGCACCAGCGTCGTCCAAAAAACGAACAAGGCCTAATCAAAGAGCCCTCATTCACAATTTCCAAATCTTCATTCAAGAGAAAGTAGCAAACGTATGAAACCTACATTAGTTGTTTTGGCAGCGGGCATGGGCTCGCGTTATGGTGGCCTCAAGCAAGTGGACCCAGTCGGCCCATCCGGCGAAGCGATCCTCGATTACTCCGTGTTTGACGCGGTCCGCGGCGGTTTTGGCAAGGTCGTCTTCATCATTCGTCACGATTTCGAGGCGGAGTTCAAGGAGAAAGTCGGCAAAAAATACGAAGGCCTCGTACCGGTCGAATACTGCTTCCAGGATATCAACGACCTCCCTTCGCCCTACACCGTGCCAGCCGGCCGCACCAAACCGTGGGGCACCGCGCACGCCACCCGCGCCGCGCGCAACATCGTCAAGGAGCCCTTCGCCGTCATCAATGCCGATGACTTCTATGGCCGCGACGCCTTCGCAAAGCTCGCCTCCTTCCTCTCCTCAACCGAGCCCATGCACTTCGCCATGGTCGGCTATAAACTCGCACTCACGCTCAGCGAGAATGGTTCCGTCGCCCGCGGCATTTGTGACGTCGCCCCCGATGGCACCTTGAAGGGCGTCACAGAAATGACGAAAATCGTGCGCACCGCCGATGGCGCGGAAAACCGTGAAAACCCCTCCGCACCCGTCAAGCTCACCGCAAAAGAGCTCGTCTCGATGAACCTCTGGGGCTTCACGCCGGAACTTTTTGCCGCGCTCGAAGCACGCTTCCCCACCTGGCTCGCACAAAATGCAACCAAGGAAAAAAGCGAATGGTATATCCCCTTTGTCGTGGATGAACTCATCCACGAAGGCAAGGCCACGTGCAAGGTCCTCCCAACCGAATCCTCTTGGTTCGGCGTCACCTACCGCGAAGATAAGCCCTTCGTCATGGCTGAAATTCGTAAACTCGTGGACGCGGGTGAATATCCTTCAAAACTGTTTTGACCTGATTTGGCCGCGCACATGTGAGATCTGCGGCCATCTATCAGACCGGCCAGGCCGCTACATCTGTTCCGCCTGCCTCGAACGCATCCCATTTGTTTGCCAAGTGGGATGCTGTTCTATCTGCGGCCGCCCCATCACCGCACTCGATTGCGATTACCTCTGCGAAACGTGCGCCGCCCCACAAACACGCCCCGCCTTCGACCGCGCCGCCAGCGTCGTCCGCTTCGAAGGCACCGCTCGCCGCCTCATCCTCAACTACAAATTCAACCACCACCTCTGGCTTCTCAACGACTTCCTCGACGGCCTCCTCGCCGCACTCAACGTGCGCTTCATCACCCCCGCCATCGACCTCGTACTCCCCATGCCCAGTACGCTCTTCCATCGCCTCGACCGCGGCTATAACCAATGCGCCTACCTCGCTCGCCCTCTCGCTCGCGCCATCCATCGCACCTACGACCCCTCCATCCTCTGCCGTAAAGGCCACCCCAAACGCCAAAGCACCCTCAACGCCACCACCCGCCAAACAAACGTCCTGGGCACCTTCCGCGTCGCTCACCCTGAACGCATCCGCGGCCGCACACTCCTCCTCGTCGATGACATCCTTACCACCGGCTCCACACTCTCCGAATGCGCGCGCACCCTCAAATCAGCCGGCGCGTCTCGCGTCTGGTGCCTCACACTCGCTCACGCTAATTATTTCTAATCTAATACAATGAAAAAACATTCCTCTCCTCTCACCACCCCCGCACACCTCTCAGACGACGTCGATGACACCGCCTACCTCTCTTTCTCTCAACAGCAAGACGCCGCTTCCTCCCTTGATTCCTACCTCCAAGGCCGCTACTATTCAGAAGCCGGCCAGACCGTCCGCTCCTTCCTCTCCTTCAATGAAGTCTTTGACATCTGTCCCTTTGAAGTCGGTGTCAACCGCCGCGCCGAACGCCACGCCTTCCGCCTACGCCTCATCAAACTCAAAAACCTCCTCGAACTCAAAAACCTCCTCCCGCGCGCCTTCATCTCCCTCTCAAACGGCGAAATGCGCCGCGTACTCTTCGCACGCGCACTCCTCAAAAATCCAAAAAAACTTATCCTCGATGACCCCATGGCCGGCCTCGACCCACAACGCCGAGAGCATTTCAAAAAAATCATCTCCGCCCTCTCTCACGACGGCATCGATATCGAAATCCGTGTCCGCTCACGCGACGAATTGCCCTCCACCTTTGGCGGCACACACACAC
>CAVIVB010000230.1:0-3261 GCA_963645785.1 bacterium | reverse complement strand
ATTCATCAAAAATAGGGGATTGACCTAGAAAAAAAAATATGCTATAATAGGTGGCGTTTACGGTGGATTAGGTTCTTTCGGCACAGGGCTGGAAGCGCTGAAGTCCAATAAAACAAGGAGATTCTAGAAATGAAGCATAATTTGTTTAGAAGTGCCGCGGTGGTCGCGGGGCTGTTGATGGGCTCGATTGGTGGTGAGGCGATGGCAGATGAGGCGACGGCACCGGCGGGCGCGAAGATTCTTTTGAATGCGTATCAACCCGGGAATTGGGCGGAGAATGCAAGTGCGTATTATCCGATGACGCCCTTTGCGGTAGACAATCATATCTATACTGAGACGGGCGGGATTTGGGTGGATGCGGGTTCGCCGCGGAAGCTTTCGGGCGCAAAGTTTCTTCCGCGTGGGGCTGGGACGAATCAGGGGATTCGCGATCGGTGGGTGAAGTTTCGCGTGTGGGGTGCGGATGTGCCGGGTCCGTATACGAGCACGGAAGGGATGGAGCTTGTGATGTCGAATTATTGGGGTGCGGCGTCGAATGAAGAGTCGTGGGACAACGTGCTGACGAACTACGAGGGGATTGGGGCGCATCGGTATTACTACTTTGATAATTACCATAATGTGTTCAATTTTCAGATTGCGTTGTATTCGGAGGCGCCGTGTGTGACGTGGGAGGTGCCGGTGGCGGTGAATGCCGCGGAAGGGAATTATACATTCTCTGGGAAGGTCGCTTATTCGCCGACGGCGGCGGGGGTCGAGGTTTGCGTGGCGGTGGCGCAGGAGAATTGTGACGCGGATTATGCGGCTTGGGCGGAGAAGGGCAAGGTTTACAAGGCGGACGGGACGTATGTGACGGATGGGACGTTTGAGATTGCGGCGAATGGGATTGCGAGTGGGCGGACGTATGCGAAGTTGTTCTATCGTGCGGCGGGGGAGACGGAGTGGATGGCGGCGCCTGGGGTGCGTGAGTTTGCATCGCGCGGCAGTTTGGCGACGCCGGTGGCGTATATGTATGATGCGACGGGGAATCCAGCGAAAGATTCGGGCTATCCGTCCATGAGGATGTATGATGGTTCGACGAGTACTGGTTTTGCCGAGGCGTACGCGAAGCAGATTGTTTTCAAGTTGGATCCGAGTTTGGATTATGCGGTGTTGAGGGTGTATGCGCGGTTGGATTGCCGGTATCAGTGTTGGATTCGTTCGCACTTTGTGAAGGGGCTGTATGTGGCGAAGCCGAGTGAGGAGCCGGATTGGAGCGGGGCGGTGAAGGTGGATGCGGTGACGGCGCGCGAGCTTTATTGGTATTCGTCGACGGATGACATGCCGGCGCTGGAATGGACGGAGTTGCCGGTTGCGTCGGAGACGATTAAGCACGAGAATCAGAATCTGAGCTATTATAGCAGTGCGGATTTGGATGATTATTTTGATGTGATTTTGGACAAGAAGTTGATGAGCGGGGCGAAATATTTGAAGATTGAATCGGCGTCGACATTGAATACGCGAGAGCTTCAGTTTTACACGGTGAAGAAAGAGAGCTTCTGTATTCGGATTCAGTGAGGGGTGGGGGCTGAATAGTGGTGGAGGTGGGGGCTAAAAAAAGTAAAAATACCCCATTGTAATCTGCCGCGAAATATGATATAATATATGACATTCTGCGACTGTCTCAGGAGGTTATCCCTGCCGCGGGCGTTCACCGAGTGGTGGACGAATGGGTTTCACGGTTGAAACCATGGCGGGGGAACTAGCTTCCCGGTTTGCAGTACAAAACAAGAAAGTACATAAAAAATGAACATTGATAAGGCCGCCATCAAGAGTGAATTCCAGCGTCACGATCGTGACACGGGGTCGAGCGAAGTGCAGATTGCGATTCTCACGAAGGAGATCGAGATGTTGACTGCGCACTTGAAGGCGAACAAGAAGGACCACTCGAGCCGTTATGGTCTTCTTCGTAAGGTTCAGAACCGTCGTAATCTTCTCGATTACTTGAAGCGCGAGAACGAGGCGAGCTACAAGGAGCTCATCAAGAAGCTCGGTATTCGCCGCTAAGCGATTTACAAACAGAAAAGAGAATAATGGAAAATACAAAGCAGTTCAAGGTCAATATTGCGGGGACGGACCTCGTGATTGAGACTGGGCTCTTGGCGCAGCAGGCGGCCGGGGCCGTCACCGTGAGTTACGGTGACAACACCGTCTTTACGGCGGTGACGAATACCGATAAGCCGCGGGAAGGGATTGACTTCTTCCCGCTCCAATGCGAGTATCGTGAGAAGTTCTACGCGGCGGGGAAGTTCCCGGGCGGGTTCTTCAAGCGTGAAGCGCGCCCGACGTCGAAGGAGATTTTGACGGCGCGTATGTGTGACCGTCCGATTCGTCCTTTGTTCCCGGATGGGTACTATAATGACGTGCAGGTGAATACGACGCTCATCCAGTGTGATGGGACGCGTGAGGCGGATTTCTTGGCGGTGAACGCGGCATCCGCGGCACTTCACATTAGTGAGATTCCGTTCATGGGCCCGATTGGGTGCGTGCGAATTGGGCGCATTGATGGGCAGTGGGTGATTAACCCGACGCATGAGCAGAAGGCGAAGAGCGACATTGATTTGTTGTACGCGGGTCTGCGCGGCAAATTCCTGATGATGGAAGGTTCCGCGGCAGAAATTAGCGACGAGGATTTTGTTGCGGCCTTGAAGCGTGCGCATGAGGAAGTCGAGAAGATTATTGATCTTCAGATTGAGATGCGCCGCGCGTTGGGCAAGCCTGACAAGGTGATTGAGGACATCCCGCAGCCAGCGGACAAGATGGACTTCATCCGTGCGGAAGGTGGCGAGGCGCTGGCCGCGGCACTTTTGATCAAGGGCAAGCTGGAGCGTCAGGGTCAGGTGACGGCGATCAAGGAAGACCTCCTGAAGAAGGTTGCTGAGAAGTGGCCGGAGATTGACGAAGTCGGGTTTGTGCATTTGTTTGATGCGCTTGAGATTGAGACGGTTCGTAAGAACGTGCTCGTGCATGGCAAGCGTATTGACGGGCGTGCGCAGCATGAGATTCGGCCGCTTTCGGCGCAGGTCGGTGTGTTGCCGCGTTTGCATGGTTCGGCGATTTTCTCGCGTGGCGAGACGCAGTCGTTCGCGACGGTCACGCTCGGCACGAAGAAGGATGCGCAGGACCTCGACTCGGTGACGGGCGGGCCCACGAGCCAGCGCTTCATCCTGCACTACAACTTCCCGCCCTACTGCACGGGCGAAGTCGGCCGCCTCGGCTCCACGG
>CAVIVB010000229.1:0-3262 GCA_963645785.1 bacterium | reverse complement strand
GGCGTATGTCGTCCATCAATGATATGTCGGTGAATGAGCGCGGCATTTTGTTCAAACTTTTGCAAAAGGCTATGGGCGCCGTCAAGCGCGGCACTTTGAAAGAGTTTCTCAAGTAGGGGGACGTGGCGCGAGCGAGGGTGGGACTAAGGGTGCGGCGGACCCTTGTTCCCCTCGACCCCCCTAATCCCATTGAGCGAAAAGGGGGTGGAAAGTGCCGCGGAAATATGGTATAATATAGGGCATGAAGATTTTGATTACAGGTGGAAAGGGGATGCTTGGGCGGACGCTACAGCGGAAGCTTGCGGAGCATGAACTTATTATTGCAGATTTGCCGGAGTGGGATATGACGGCGGATGATTTTGCGGCGAAGGTGTGTGCGGTGAAGCCGGAGCTGATCATTCATTGTGCGGCGATGACGAAGGTGGACGCGTGCGAACAGAATCGCGAGATGGCGTTTCGGTTGAATGAGGAAGGGACGCGGAATGTGGCGCTTGCGGCGAAGATGTGTGGGGCGCGGCTGATTGCGATTTCGACAGATTATGTGTTTAGTGGGGAGCCGCCGCATGAGCCGTGGGCATGGAGTGAGCTGGATATTCCGCGGCCGCAAACGGTGTATGGGGCCTCGAAGCTTGCGGGCGAACAGATGATCCAATGGCTTTTGCCGGATGCTGTCATTTTGCGTATTGCGTGGTTGTATGGTGCGGGCGGGCCGAGCTTTGTGCATACGATGGTGAAGTTGGGCAAGCAAGAGGGCGCGGCACTGAAGGTTGTGAATGACCAGAAGGGGAATCCAACGTCGACGGATGTCGTGGCGGATGCGATACGGTTTTTGATGACGAAGCCAGATGTGAGCGGGATTGTGCATGCGACGTGCGAAGGGCAGGCGACGTGGTATGATTTCACGTGCGAGATTTTTCGTCAGCTTGGGTTGACGCGTGAGGTGGTGCCTTGCACGACGGAGGAATTTCCGCGACCAGCGCCGCGTCCTAGGAATTCGGCGTTGAAGAAGAGTGTCTTGAATGTATTGGGCTATCGGACGAAGCCGTGGCAAGAGGCGCTGGCGGAATTTTTGAAGACTGAGCAATTTTGAGATGGCCATTTCGCTTGAGAATGAACTCGCCCTTGGTGGCGTTGTGATGGGGATTGACGAGGCGGGGCGCGGGCCGCTGGCGGGCGGGGTGTATGCTGCGGCGGTTTCTGTGCCGATGGAGGTCGCGGCAGATTTGTTGGTGGGCGCGTGGAAGGATGTGAACGATTCGAAGAAGCTCACGCATGCGAAGAGGGAAAAAATTGCCGCGGTCATACGTGAGACGGCGGGTTGCACGTGGGCGGTTGCGTCCGCCTCACCAGCCGAGATTGATAAGCTCAACATTTTGTATGCGACGCATTTGGCGATGAAGCGTGCGGCGCTGGAGGTGGCGGCGAAGTTGAAGATGACGGATGGGCTTTCAATTTTGGTGGATGGCCTCGCGGTGAGGACGCTGCCATTTCCGTCGAAGAATTTGATTAAGGGGGATGCGAAGTCGCTCTTGATTGCGGCGGCGTCGATTTTGGCGAAGACGGCGCGGGACGCGGATTGTGAACGGATGGAGAAGATGTATCCAGGCTATGGTTTTGCGCAGCATCGTGGGTATCCGACCGCGGCACATTTGGCGGCGTTGAAGAAGTTGGGGCCGTGTCCGGAGCATCGGCGGTCGTTTGGGCCTGTGCGGCAAATGTTTGAACAAATGGAGCTTGGATTATGAAGCATACGCGTGTGATGGGAATCGTGAATGTGACACCGGATTCATTTTCGGATGGCGGCAAATTTTTTGAGCCGGAAGAGGCGATTGCGCGGGCGCGTAATTTGATTGAGGAGGGCGCGGACATGATTGATTTGGGTGGGGAATCGACGCGGCCTGGGGCGACGAAGCTTGATTGGGAGACGGAGTGGGGGCGCATTGAACCTGTCTTGAAAAAACTTGCCGCGGACGTGAAGGTGCCGCTTTCAATTGACACGTATCATCCGGAGACGGCGGCGAAGGCGATTGAGGCGGGCGCGGCGATTATCAATTGTGTTTATGCCGAGCCGATTGCGGAGATGATTCGCGTGATTTTTGCCGCGGGGCGGAAGGATGTGGAATTGATTTTGCCGATGTCGTGTTTGGGCTTGATTGAGGAAGCGAACAGGAAGGGGCCGTGGGCGATTCCGTTTTATTTGGATCCGATGATTGGTTTTGGGACGACACGAGATGATGATGTGGCGCTTTTGGTGGGCGTGGGGGAGATGGCGAAGAAGGGGCGCGTGTTGATTGGGGCGAGTCGGAAGAGAATTATCAAGAAGTTGACGGGCGAGAAGGTGACGGGAAAGAATTTGGGCGGGAATGTGGGACTCGCGATTTGGTGTGCGATGGCGGGGGCGGATGTGGTGCGGGTGCATGATGTGCGCGAGACGGTGCAGGCGTTGAGAGTTGTGGAAACGTTGGAGGGCGCGAGGGAATGTTAGAGGAATTTGCCGCGATTGATTTTGAGACGACGGGCTATGAAAATGGCAACGTCAATGAGCCATGGCAATTGGGCTTTGCGCTTGTGCGGGGCGGGGAGATTGTGGAGAGGCGTGAATGGTTCTTTGGCACGGCATTGACGCCTGACGCCGAGCCCATCATGGACCAGTGGGAGAGTTTCTATCCTTATCTTGCGGGGCGAGCGCTTGTCGCACACAATATCGCGACGGAGCGGACGATTTTGACGCGATTGGCACCATTGACGAAATGGGGACCTTGGACGGATACGCTGAAGCTCGCCAAGGCGAAATATCCCAAACTTCCTTCGTATGCTCTTGGGGAACTTTGTGCGGCATTTGGGATTGTGCCTGAATTTGAAGGGCGCACCTGGCATGATGGCTTATTTGATGCGATTGCGTGTGCCAATCTCGCGCTCTTTCTTCACGTCTAGGCGCGGCGGGGAAAAGTGGCGCAAGGGGATGAAAAGGCGTGAGATGGGAGGGTTAGAGGCGGTTTAGACGGTTTGTGAGGGCGGATGGTTGGAGCGGCCGAGGAGGTGTTTATAGATTGCGGAAAGTGACGCGGTGTGGGTTTGTTTTGTGTAAATAGGAGGGATTTAGGGAAGATGCGGAGAGTGAGGGAGAAGAGGGAGAAAGTGAAAATAAATGAAACTTACCCTTGTCTAACAAGGTATTAATATGATATAATATACGAACAAATTCCACCTCTTGGAAGGAGAAACAACAAGTGAGTCAAGAACATATTGAACAGATGACGCC
>CAVIVB010000228.1:0-3269 GCA_963645785.1 bacterium | reverse complement strand
CGCTTGAACCGCGGCCAAATTTCTCACCTTCGAAAGAATCGCCTCGCGCGCCGTCTCCTTTCCATTCACCTGCAACGCATTCTCCGCCGTGATTGTAATCACAATGCGCTCGCCCTTTTCAAGCTGCCCTTCCCCGCGCGGCAAATCCACCTTCAGCCCGCGATGCACCGTCATATCAAAAATACAATAAATGAAAAAGACGAGCACGAGGAACATAACGTCCATCAAACTCGTCATTTCCAAACGTGCACCGCGGCGTCTTTTCTTTCCCATCAGTCCTCGCTCATGCCATCCAAAATGTTATAGGGAAAAATCAAAATAAGCGACGCAATCAGCCCCGCCGCCGTCGTAATCAACGCCTCGCCAATCCCCGCCGTCGCCGCCATCGGATTCACAATCCCCGTCGCCGAATTCAGCGCCCCAAACGTCTGCATAATCCCCGTCACCGTCCCCAATATCCCCAGCATCGGTTCCGCCGTAATAATCGTCGAAACCACCCCCAGCCCGCGCCGACCCTTCCGCCCCGCTCGGAACTCAAAACCTTTCCAAATCAATATCGCCAATCCCAAAATGGACAATACCAAAATCGGCCACATCACCGGGCCGCCCGCCACAAAAAGTTGCACCAATCGTTCCATCTTCACAATGTCGGATTATCAAATTCGCGCACAACATCCAACAGCTGTTCCGCCAAATCTGGATCCACCTCAAAAATGTTTTCCTGCTTCGAATACGTGCGACTGCAAATATTGGCCTTCACCGCAATAAACCGATCAAAACTCTCCTTCTTCGAACCCTTTCCATATTTCTCATGATCCAAAACACCATAATTGACAAGGTTCTGAAAAATATCATGCAATCGCGCCTGATCAACTTGTATACGGTGCGTCTTAATCTTATCCCACGTATCCTCTTTATACCGCGCGGCAAAATCATTCGACACCAATTCGCTCGTCCCTTTCTGCAACGTCACATACCCCGAACCACTCACATACACACTAATCCGCCGCGTCGGCTTCCGGCTCAAATTATAATAATGAATGTGTACCCAATTGAGCGGACTATCCGTCACCGTAATATACGGGTCCACCCAAAACGGACCACACCCCGCAACCGTCCCCAAAACTGCCGCGCCCGACGCCCCAGCCATCATCCCCAAAAAATTCCGCCGCGTCAAATCATTCATCGCCTTCTTCATCTCTCCACCATCCTTTCTGATGCAATCAGCCCCGCGCCAAACAACGTCAGCGTCGGGTCAATCGTAAAATCCAAATCAAGCCCACCCAACACCCACTTCGCAAAACCGCCCGTCGCCACCAACTTGAAATCTTCCCCAAAATTCGCCTTCAATGTCGTCACAATCTCGCGCACCATCCCACGATACCCAACAAGCGCACCAAACCGCATCGCCTCTTCCGTCGACCGCCCAATCTTCGGCGCCCGCCCCGTCCCCAACTTCATCCGCGGCAGTTTCGCCGTCCGCTCAAAAAGATAGTCTCGCATCAATGGAAACCCCGGCGCAATCACACCGCCCCGCCACGTCTTATCCTTCGTCACAACTGCCGCGGTCAGCGCCGTCCCAAAATCCATCACCAAGACCGGCGCCCCATATCGCGACACCGCACCCGCCGCATCCGCAAGCCGATCCGCACCAATCGTCTCGGGCTTCGGATAATCAAGCTTGAGCCGCGCCTTCACATCCGCCGCGGCAAAATCATGATACGTCACCGCATGAAAACGAAGATGCAACTGCCGCGCCACCCGCGCCCACTTCGCATCCATCTTCGGCACAACCGATACATACGCAAGCCCATCCACCTGCGCTTTCCCAGCAAGCCCCACAACAAAATCTGCCGCGCTCCGAAACCCATCATCAATGTGCGCAACACGCGTCACGCGGCCATCCACCCACAGCCCCGCCGCCACACTCGTATTGCCCACATCAACAACGATAAGTCTCATCCGCCCTCACTTCACCGCGCGCCATTCAAGCGACAAATCAATCGACCCCGCGCTGTGCGTCAAACACCCCAGCGAAATCGCCGTCACGCCCGTCGCCGCCACTTCCTTCGCCCGCTCGAGCGTAATCCCGCCAGACGCCTCCGTCTTCGAAATCCCGCGGCACATCTTCACGCACTTCTTCATATCTGCGCATGACATGTTGTCGAGCATAATCCATTCTGGCTTCGCCTTCAGCGCGCTCGCGCATTCCCGCAAACTTTCAACCTCGACCTCCACATCGAGCTTCGGAAACGCCTTGCGCGCCGCCACAACCGCCAAGTCCAATTCATCCGGATCGCCGCCCTTCCAAAGCCTCCGATGATTATCCTTCATCAACACGCGATCATACATCCCCATCCGATGGTTCGTCCCACCGCCACACGTCACCGCATACTTCTCAAATACCCTCAGTCCCGGCGTCGTCTTCCGCGTATCGAGAATCAGTGTCCCGTACTTCTTCGTCGCATCCACAAACTTCCTCGCCAAGGTCGCCGTCGCACACATCCTCTGCATGAAGTTGAGCGCCGTCCGCTCCGCCGCGAGAATCGACCGCGCCTTGCCACGAAATTCCAAAATCACCTCGCCCGGCTTCACCACACTCCCGTCCGGCTTCAAAATCTTCACGCGAATCTTCGGGTCCACCATCTTCAAAACTGCCTTCGCAACAGTCGCCCCCGCCACAACGCACCCAGTCCCTTTCGAGTAAATTTCACCCGTCGCGACCGCCGCAGGATCCACCAACGCCAAACTCGTCGCATCACACCACGGACCCGACTTCACCTCCGAAACCGAAGCCAAATCCTCATCCAGCGCAAGCCGCACCGCAGCCTGCGCACGCGCCGAACGCATCACATCTTTCATGGCTTCCTCCTTACTGAGGCATCAAGAATTCCCAGTGCTGATACAACACAAACGTCAGGATCCCCGCAACCGCAAGCGCCGCGACGCCCGCAAGAAGCGCCCACAGCGTCCCTTTCTTTCCAACCGTCGCAACATCTTTTTGCGGCGTCGTCGGTTCCAGTTTAAAACGATCGGCAATGGTCGCCCCGCCCGGCGTCGCACCGGCGGAAGCTCCAGCTCCAGGAAGTGGCTTTTTGATCTTCATGCCCTATATTATATCATATTTCTGTCCGAATTGGTAGCACAAATTTTACCTCCTTCTTTTCTTCCACTCAAATCCTATCCGCGGAAAAATCTTTCCACGCGACAGAATGAAAATACCCCCTATACAGCGCGGCGAAAATATGGTATAATATGTGGCGTTGTTG
>CAVIVB010000227.1:0-3301 GCA_963645785.1 bacterium | reverse complement strand
TTCGCGTACAATTCCCAATGCACAAGCTCGCGATCAATCCACGGCGCCGCATTCAAATCGTGGTCCAGCCTAAATCGCCCCGTCGTGCGCACCTCATCCCCTTCGCGATACCAAATCCCTGGCTCATACTCCGCGGCACTTTTTGCCCGCACCAAATTCAACAACAGAAAATCCCAATCCCCACCCGTCAAAATAAAATCAACAGGACACTCCGCCATCGATTCTTCCGGCAGCGCCGTCACGTGATCCCCGACAAGCACAATTTTTGCCGCGCCCGCGTGCGACGCTTTATACTCGCGAATCCACTTCCAATGGCGCTTCACGACCGGCGTCTTCGTCTCAAGAACAATCACCTCCGGCCCAAACGTATCCAGCTCCTCAAGGAACTTTTCGCTCGTCAATTCCGCGGCAATCCCATCCAAGAAAAGAACGTCATGCCCCTCTTTCTTGAGCATCGTCGCCGCAGTCGCAGGTACCACTGGAAAAATGTACGTCGGCCGCGAGAACCATTGAAATTGACGGTTCTGCGTGAGAAGCGCAACACCCTTCTCACTCGGCAACGGCGGATAGCAAATCGCAACTTTCATCCAAATTTACCACTTGTAGCCAAGACCGAGAATGTAACGCAAATCGCTCTTCTTGCGATCCGACGACGGCTTCGAGTTGAAATCCCATTGAATCTTCGCGAGCAAATCAATATTCCAGAAAAGCATCGTCGTAAAGCCCAAATCCGCATGCCCCAAATAAATCGCCCAATCATCCACCTGCGGCATGTATTCCAAATTGTGGAACACCTCAACGCCTTCAAACCACTTCGGAATCCAGTTCAAATGATGCGCATAACGAACCGTCGCGTAGTTGTTGTCACGATCCGGGTCCGCATCCTCATACTTATCATTCACCCACGACAAACCAATTTCCTGATTGAAGCTCCACGTACCCGTCAGCTCCGATTCCGCCTTGTCGAGCCACTGATAACCAAGACCAACGCCCACCTTGATGCGACTATCAAGCCCCGCAATGTCATCGCGCTCATAACGCCCATTCACATACGAATAAACCTTCGTCGCCCAAAAGTGGTCATACTGACCATCCAATTCAATATCGTCCTTCGACTTCGTCGCATCATCCTTCGACGTCCCCGTCTTCGAATAGCCATAACCAAAGTTGAAGTTCACACGATCCTTTTCCCAACGCCGATTCAAATTCGCCACAACCGTCGCCGTATTCCCATACGTATTGCCGCGGTCCGCCTGAAACGCCACATTCACCGACCCATGCCACGTCTCTTCTTTCGGGTCAATCGCCTTCACATTCCCCATCTCCAGCGCCTTCCCATCCGCCACATACGCCCCCGCATCAACCGCCAAATTCTTCTTCTCCGTCGTCCCATCCACATACTGAATCGTATGCTCGCCCGCGTCCTCAAGCTTCGCAATGTTCTCCAGCTTAATCTCAATCTCTCCCAAGTCGTCCGACACAAACTTGAGCGACCCATTTTGCGCCGCCCCAGCCTTGCCCGTCAGGTACGACCCCGACTTCAACACAACCTTGTCCGCATACGCCGCACCAGCCAAAACTGCCGCGACCGCCGCGCTCACCACCATCCGAATAATGGAATGTTTCATTTCTTTTCTTTCTTGCTAGTATCTTTTGTGAATGGAATATAGTTCTTAAAACTGAAACCCTCGTCTGGCTTTTTCGGCGGCGGCAACGGATCAAGCGCCTGCTCCTCAAGCGACCGCAAATCAAGCGAATTCAACCCCTCAACATTCGCCGCCGGCCGATCCCCTGGCTCCAACTTCTGACCGTTCGTATATTGCCGCCCCAACACCGCATTCTTCGGCAACCCCGCATCATTCGCCATCGCATGCGGATCCACCAAACCAACCGTCACAAAAACAATAATCTCCTTCTGCTCCTTCACCCGCTCCATACTCCCAAACAGCCGCGGCCCCAACCACGGGATATCCCTCAAAAGCGGAATCCCATTATCCACCTGCTTCTCTGTCGTCCGCGACAACCCACCAATCACCGCCGTCGTCCCGCTCGCCATATTAAACTCCGTAATCAAACGCTGCACCTCAATAATCGGATACTTCGCCGAATACGTCGTGTCATCCGTCGTCCCACTGTCCGCCGTCACAAAACTCCCAACGTCCGACCCGAGCGAACTAATCGTCGGCACAATCATCACATTGATAAGCCCATTCGTCCCAACCCGCGGCGTCACCTCAAGCGAAATCCCCCAACTGAAAAACGCCTCCTTCGCAAACAACATCTTGTCCTCGCCCGGTATCGCCGCCAGCTTCATATCCAAGTCCACCGACTCGCCCGACGTATTGAACGTCTTCTTCGCCGCCACCTGCACATTCGGATACTTCGTCGTCATGTCCACCGTCGCCTTCTTCCCGCTCGACACAATAATCTTCGGATTCGAAAACACCTTCACATCGTCAATCGAATCGAGCGCCTTCAACGTCAGCGCCATCTCCGAAAAGTTCAGCGTCCCATTGAAACACACCACATCCCCATTCTGCGCACCAGACCCCGAAATGTTGTACGTCGTCTTATCATTCTTCCCCGAAATCTCACGCTTATACTCCGTCACGCCTTCACCAACTTGCGTCGACTGTATCCCGCCCCCAAGTTGCACACTCCCCGTCATCCCCCCAAGCATCGACCAATCAATCCCCAACTTGTGACTCGCCGTATTCCCAAGCTCCACAAATCGCGCCTCAATATAAACCTGCCGCGCTTCCTCGTCAATCTCCTTGATAATCTTCTCACACGCATCCAAAATCATCTTCGGCGCCGTCACCATCACCGCATTCGCCTCAGGAAACGCATGCGCAATCTTCGAAATCTTCCACGTAATCCCAAAGTCCCCACTCCACGTCGCATTGAACTTCTCCGCAACCTCCTCCGCATTCGCATGCACCAATCGAAATACCCGCGATGAAATCCGCCGCTTCGCCAATTTCGCCTCTTCCTTCGCCTCAGCCTCAGCCTTCTCCGCGGCAGTTTTTTCCACCTTGGCATCCTCAACAACTGGATCCACCGTAACAGAATCCGCCGCGACAGAACTATCTGCCGCGTTCAACCCAAGCGCCAACCAAACCGCGCCAACCAAAATCGCAATCTTGCTAATCCTTGCCATGACCACATATTATACCATATTCTTGACCAACTTTCAACCCCCTACCAACCACCCCCCTATAAAAAATCTGCCACGGTTGAATGCCCAAAGCGTCAGCTTCGGGTGGGGGCGCTCACGGCAACGCCCCCGTAACCTTGGGTT
>CAVIVB010000226.1:2894-3320 GCA_963645785.1 bacterium | reverse complement strand
GGGCAAAGTAAGGATGTCGCCGCCCGAAAGAAGGACGTCGCGCACGGCGGGATGGGCTTTCACATAACGGATGCACGCTTTCAAGTCCGCGGCAGTTTCCACGATTTCGGTTTTGCCGAAGAGCCCTTGACGCGTGCAATGGCGGCAATTCATGAAGCACCGGTCGGTCGTCATAATGAGGACACGATCAGGAAAGCGTTGCTTGAGGCCCTTAACTTTGGAGGCGTGAGTGAGTTCACCAAATGGATCGATGGAATGTTTGGCATTTTTCCGCGGCAGTTTTTCCGCTGTTTCCTCTGGATAAACTTGGCGTGCGAAGCGCGGCGCTTTTTCCGCGAGACGTTGCGAATAAGGACACGCGTAAACAGGAAATTCAGTCTTCATTGAAGAGGTTTCGAGGAATAAAACAGAACGCAAGTGCGTGAT
>CAVIVB010000226.1:0-2883 GCA_963645785.1 bacterium | reverse complement strand
GAGAAACTGGAATGTCAAGTCCTTTGAGTGTGCGGAAGGCATCTTCCCATGCACCCGTGAGACGCACGGTCAAGGTCGCCAAATCGGCTTGATAACCGGAGACGATGAGCTCGCGTGGACTATAGCGAATACCCGTGCCAAGCGCTTTTGAAACGGCTTCCTTCGCGCACCAAAAACGAATAACGGCCTGAGAAGGTGTCGGGGCATTGGCTGCGAGCTCGAGTTCTTGGGGCGTAAAGACACCGGCTGTGAATTCAGCGGAAAGGTCGCGCTTTGTAGATTCGACGTCGACGCCGATGTGGGCGTTGGCCGCGGCAAGAGCAACGACAAATTGCGCCGTGTGGGCGATGGCGATGTCGAGCTTGACTTTAAGGTAGTCGTTCCAAGCGCCAATTGCATAAGGCTTGCCCGCGTCGTCCGCGAAGATTTCAACGTCGGCATAACTCCAACGCGCTTGATGATAATCGTTTAAGTAACGACGGACGGCTTCTTTGGCGGCAATGCGCCCGAAAAGCCACTCGGTACGACGCGCGGTCGAGCCAGGCATCGTTTTGAATTGGTTGCGCTCTTTTTCGCCGAGGACGATGCATGAAAACATCTTGAGCCAAATTTCTTCATCACGCTCAAAATTTTCATAGGGGACATCGGTGATGTAAGCGGAAGAAACATCAATGGAAGGTTTGCCGAGGGCTTCGGCAGAAAGTGCTTTCGAAATAAACATTGTCGCGGGCTGCATAATGAGATCGCGATATTCTGGGCGAATGTATTTCACGATCTCTTCCCAACCCGAGATGGACATCACAACGCCGCCATTGCCGTCTGAAACGGTGATGTCGCAGAGATGGCTCTTTGGTGTGACCCCCGTCAAGCGTAAGTAGCATTTCAACTTTGCTCCTTCGTTTGGCTGCGGGGCGTGAAGCTCAAGACGGCGCATACGAAAGGCAAAGGAAAAACGATCGCGGGCACGCCAAATCGCAAAAGCACTCACGACATCTTCAAGAAGAAGCGGATTAAGAAGCCAGAGCGGAAAGCGCGTAAAGACGACATTGCCGGCGAGCGGCGGCGTCTCCACTTCGTAATCAAGCCCCGATTCGCTCCATGTTTCAACGAAAGAAATGCCGCGAAGTCGGCGTCCATAACACAAACGTGAAGGATAAATGTCGCGACTCGACCAATGCACGGAACGCGGTTTCATCAAGGGCGCACGGCGTACAGGAATGGGATCAAGCTTACGTGCCATCACGAAGGTCGCCTCAATGATCGGCCATGTGTAAGCACTGTTGGGCGCATCTTCGCGAATTTGCACCTTGACTGCGGCCAACTCTGGATTCCCCGAGGCCACACGCTCGGCGCGAATATAAAGAGTCAACTCACCATTTTCAAATGGCACCATGCGACGGTTGAGCAAATCTTCAACGACAGAAAGTTCACGATTCGGAACAACCATCGCCGCGGTCTCCGCCATAATTTCTGCCGCGACGGGGATAGGCAAAAGAATGAGTCCCTTGAGATTTGGGTAAGCATAAGAAAGTTGACTGTTGCCAAGCGCGAAATCGCTGATGAATGGATTCTCCGCAAGCCGAAATGTCTTGTGCAATTCAAGCGAAATGCCAGGCGTTGAATTGACAACATCAGCATCGGAGACAAGTGGATTCATCGCGCCCGCATCAAATTGACGACCGCGGCGTTCGCGTGCGGCAACCGCCGCCGCGCGTTGTGCGGCACGTGCACCACGAGCCTTAGGCTCACCTGAGCCTGCCGCCATTGTATGAGGCGTTGCGCCATCGGCAAGAAGCGTCATGCGCGGAAAAACACGCGATAGGCGCATTTCCGTCTCGCGCCGTTGCACCGAAACAACCGCCGAATCAAAATCAAGCTTGCGTCCGCCACGTGAAAGAAGATTACCCGAAATATCAAATATTGCCCCATACGCAGCCAATTGCGCGAGGGCATGTTGCAATTGAGAAATGCCACGACGATGAATCGAGTTAAGTGCAATCGCGGCATATTCTTCGCCGCGCAACGCATCATCCACCGCGCTCGCCATCAGCCCACGCGGTCCCACCTCAAGAAACACACGAAACCCATCCGCATGCATCCGCCGAATCGTCGCCCCAAAACAAATTGGACGCGCCCACAAACTCGCAATCGTCTCACGCGCTTTACGCAGACGTTTTGGCAAGGGTTCAGCCGAAGCACACGAATAAATCGCACAAAGTGGATCTTTGCGAATCCAATTATCGGCAAATTTACGAATCGCTGGAACGAGTTTTTCGCATGCACATGTATTGAAGGGACGGTTCAACGCAAGGGTCATCGCACGAATGCCTGCAGCCGTAAATGCAGCGAGCGCCGTTTCTGCAAAGTCCTTCTCAATCGCATAAGTTTTTTGCCGCGGCGAAAAGTCAATCGCGAGCGTGACCTTCCCCTTCGGGAAAGAGGCCAACACCTCATCCGCCTCCCCTTCGCGACGCAACAAAAGTGTGATCATCGCCGTCTCGGGAAGCCCTGCGTGGTCCACCGCCTTATCAACAATTTTGTAAATCTCACGCATAATGCGCAACCGATCAGTCCGCGGCAGATTTTCCCCTGCCGTCCCCGCACGAATCATCGCAGCCAATTCCCCACCCCCAAAGCCAATCACACCTTCAGGAGCAATTCCCACGCGCGCCATCAACCTCGCGAACGCCATACACGCCGCATACGTCGCCACCAACGCCTGCGCATACGCCCCCGAACTAAATACATCCGCATCATGCCGATAATGTGCCGCGGGCGGAAAAATAAAGTTCGATGGTGAAAACTCACTACCATCCTCTCTTAACGATTCCTCAAGCTCATCAAAAGCGCCGCGACAATCTGGATACGCAATCGCCAAATCAC
>CAVIVB010000225.1:0-3328 GCA_963645785.1 bacterium | reverse complement strand
ACCCGAACTTTTTGCAGACGGTGGAGCTGGATGACCGCGGCGATTTTGCTTGGGCAAAGGATGCGGGGGCGACGTTTGAGTGTGCGGGGGCGTTTGCGCAGATGAGTCGTATTTTGAGGAAGTTCCCGAAGTATCAAAAGACGGCGGCGGGTTTCTTGGAGCGTGCAAAGAAGGCGTATAAGTGGGCGGTGGAGCATCCGACGATTATCAAGGAAGATACGGCGACGACGGGGGAATACAATTATTCGTTGAGGGCGTATGCCGCGGCACATTTGTTCAATACGACAGGGGATGAAAAATACCATAAAGATTTCAAGCAGTTTACGCCGTGGGTAAAGAATCCGAATGCGGAGATTCGTGTGCATAAGAAGTATGATGTGCAATTGGCGGCGTTTGCGTACATGCTGATTGAGAAGGAGAAGGCCGATGGGGCGTTGTGGGATACGGTGTTGAATTCGATTCGGCGAGAGGCGGATATGTATTTGGAAGGATCTGTGCGGATGGCGTATAAGTTTGTGAGGCATCCGTATGCGCCGCTGACGTGGGGGTCGGGAGCGTATGAGAATTATGCGGTGTTGACGGCGTGGATGTGGGCGAAGACGGGTGAGCAGAAGTATTTTGATTGGATGGTGCGGACGTGTGATAACACGCTGGGGGCGAATCCGTTGGGGCTGAGTTGGGTGACGGGTTTGGGGGAGCGTACGATTCGGTGTCCGCTCCACAACAGTCGGTATCGGGACACGGGTTTTCCAGTGGATGGATTGCAGGCGCAGGGGCCGAACCAACGCGGCGAAGGTTATTCTTGGGTGGAATGTGCGTACCCGGCATTTAGTGGGTCGTTCGCGCCGATGTATGCGTTTTCGGATTTGCATTTTGCGATTGTGATGGATGAGCCGACGATGCCGAATATGGTGAATGCGTTCTTTGTGTTTAGTTTGATTATGAAGTAAGAGGAGATGATGATGGCGATGAAAAGGGTTTTTGTGATGGGCGTCGCGATGGCGGCGGTTTGTGGGGTGGGGTGCGCGGCAGATTTGACGAATGTGCCTGATTTGACGCCGCTTGTGATGCAGTCGTATGGGGTGAGGAATGCGTGGAGCGTGGATGATGTGACGGTGAAGTTGGTGCTGGGAGCGTCCGAGACCGATGCGAGAGAATGGGCGGATTCGTACAGGATTGTGAGTCGGGAAGATGCGAATTATGCGTATGAGAAGTTTGTGCGGCCGAAGGCGGTAAAAGCGCCGCGGGCGAAGGAGGAGTTTGTGCGGCCCGAGGGGACGAAGTTGCCGTATTCGGCGAATGTGCCGCTTGTGAGTTCGGAGGTGACGTTGACGTTGCCGACGCCGATGAAGAAGGGGGTGAAGTATGCGGTGATTGCGCAGGGGTCTGGGAGTACATTGGTGACAGTTGGGAAGTGTGCGGGGGAATTTGTGCATGGGGAGAAGACGAAGGAGGTGTTTAAGGGATTTGCCGCGCAGATGGTGGGGATGAGGAGGATTGGGAATGTTGGGGGGCGGATGATTTTGTGTGAGATGGGGCCTGGGTATTCGCCGAATAATGGGCTGAATTTGAATGCGTGGAATGTGACGGTGAATGGGGCGAAGGTTGGGGTGAAGGCGATTGGGTATCGTTCGAAGTTGGAATGTTATTTGCCGACGGGTTGGCCGTTCAAGGGATTTGTGAGGTCGTATGTATTTTTGGATTTGGGGAAGGAGGTGCCGGAGGGTGCGGTTGTGAAGGTGAGTTGTGGGAAGGATGTGACGGCTGGGGCGAGGAGTTGCGAGATGAAGTTTGAGGCGAAGAAGACGTTGACGCAATCGATTAAGGCGAATCAGGTTGGATATTTGCCGGAGAGTATTAAGGTGGCGTATTTGGGGATGTGGTTGGGGTCGATGCCTGAGAAGAATACGGCGGATGAGATGGCGGATGAGTTGATGGGGGATTCGAAGGCGACGGAAGAGAGCGTGGCAGATTTTTATGAGATGACGTTGAATGAGAATGAGACGGCGATGTCGACGTTGGCGCCGTATGCGATTGGTTTTGAGAAGGAGCCGAAGTTTGAGATTGTGGAAGAGAAGAGTTTGAAGGTTGTGTACAAGGGGCAGGTGAAGTTTATTCATAATGGGAAGGAGTGGGATGGAAAGGCGAACAATTCGGCGGAGAATGTGTATGAGATTGATTTTAGTGCGTTCAAGGTGCCAGGGAGGTATTTCATTTCGGTGCCAGGGGTTGGGCGGTCGATTGCGTTTGATATTGATAAGGGCGTGTATGAGAAGGCGGCGCATGTGCAGGCGCAAGGGATTTATTGTCAGAGGTGTGGGTGTGAGTTGGACCCGAAGTTGACGGGCGGATGGAAGCGGATTGCGTGTCATAACAAGGGGATTATACCGACGACGTCGAAGAGGTATGAGTGTGGGGAGTTTGGTCCGTTTGATGATACGATGGAGATGGTGGCGAATCCGAATTTGGCGAAGGAGGAAGCGGCGCGGAAGAAGGTGTTGGATGACCCGAAGAGGGTGAAGCTTGCGTTTAAGGATGTGGCGGATGGATTTGGGAAGAAGGCGGCGTATAAGGTGAATGTGGCGAGTGGCGTGACGATTGCGTTTAGTGCGAAGAGGTCGGATGAGAAGGCGGGGGGCAAGTGGTATGGATCGGTTGTGTTGTATGGGGAAGATGCGAATGGGATTGGGATGAAAGCAAATTGGGGTGGATTGAAGTTTGGGGATGATTACATTGGGCGGATTAATGATGGGCGGTGGCATTCGTATGTGGTGAGGATGACGCCGACGGGGAAGGGTGATGAGATGAATTGTGAGTTGTTTATGGATGGGAATCGGTGGTCGGACAAGGAGTGTATTCGGCGCGTGAATGGGATGAAGGGAGAGTTGAGTTTGGGGTGTGCGACGGGTGAGGGCGCGGAAGGATTGGAGGTGCGCGATGAGGTGATTGTGGAGAGGGCGTTGAATGAGAAGGAAATGGGGATTTTGTTCCATCCAGTGATGAAGGAAGTGCCGCGGAAGTTGAATATTGTGGGTGGGCATCATGACGCGGGGGATTACAATCCGAGGTCGCATATTGATGTGGCGCAACAGTTGATGAACGTGTATGAATTGAAGCCGCAGAATTTTTGGGATGGGCAGTATAATGTGCCAGAGAATGAGAAGGCGAATGGGATTCCAGATGTGATTGATGAGGCGTTGTGGGCGCTCAGGCTGTGGATTGGTTTGCAGGATAAGGATGGGGGTGTGAGGCATGGGACGGAGTCGAGGAGTGACCCGAACTTTTTGCAGACGGTGGAGCTGGATGACCGCGGCGATTTTGCTTGGGC
>CAVIVB010000224.1:0-3345 GCA_963645785.1 bacterium | reverse complement strand
CGCCCAAGCGACTCCAGGCCCCGTTGGCGTCAACACCGCCACCTTCGTCGGCTACCGCGTCATCGAATCCCTCGGCGGCACTCTCACCATTTCCCTCCTCGGCGCACTCATCGCGACCTTGGCAGTCTCCTCCCCTTCCATCATCTGCGTCCACTTCGCCGGCGGCTGGTTCGAACGCAACCGCGCCAAACCTTGGGTCCAACGCGCCTTCCTCGTCATTCGCCCCCTCGTTGCTCTCCTCGTCGTCTGGGCTGGATATGATTTGTCGCGGGAATGTTTGACGGATGTTACCCATTTTGTACCAATTGCAGTCGGCGCCGCGGCATTTTTGATTACAGTCACGCGGCACTTTTCCCCACTCTGGGGTCTCGCCATTGGTGCTCTCACCGGTCTCCTTCCCGCCCTCTTTTGATCCCTTCAAGCCAAATATCAACCCTCCTCCTAATGTGAGGCTTAAACGCGACAGATTTGCTCCTTAGACATGGATAAAAACCTTACTGTCTGAAGTCGTTTGGAAGTTGGCCTGTAATTTTGCGAAAGGTCGCGGAAAAGAAAGACGCCGAATTGAAGCCACATTTTCGGCTGATACGCTTGATAGGAAGATCTTGTTCCGTTGAGCCTTTCAAGAGAGCTTTTGCTTTTTCGATACGTTGACGGATGACATACTCGTTTGGCGTTGTTCCCATCTGTGCGTAAAAGAGTCGAAAGAACTGGCTGCGACCATAACCAGATAAATGAACCAATTGTTCGTTTGTGATTCTTTCGCCGAGGTGAGCTCGAATCCACTTGCAAATCTGCGGGATAAGATCGTCCGTATGGCAAATGACCTCACCCGAAGAAAGGACTTTCGAGGTTTCGATGAGGAGATATTCGCTGAGGACACGAAGGCGCAGAGAGGAAGCGTCACACTCGGGAGAATACGCCAAAACTGCCGCGCGCACTTCACGAAGGATACTTGCAAGCGAGGATGAGATCGGGCGAACATCCAAAGCACCGCGCGTCATCTCATTGAAGAGACGTGTCAGATCTGCCGCGGTAAAGGAGCTTCCTGTGGTGAGTTTGGGCGATGGCTTTTCGCAAATGATGCCAAGACGCACAGAAGGCATAAAAGATTCACCAACCGCACGATGCCGCGTGCCACTCGGGATGATCACAAAATTTCCACCGTTTACAACAAGTATTTCTTTGCACCCCTCAATCTCCCATGAGCAAGTGCCTTTCAATACAAAATGAAGTTCGCATCCAAGATGACTATTCCACGTGACGCGCCGCGCTTCGCGATCTTCAATAATTCCGATACGCTGAATAATGGGTAAATTGAAACGACAACCTTTAATGAAGTTCATGGCATTGAAGATCTATTAGGTGAAAAGATAATCGCAAGCGCATCAAGTAAGGTCGCGGCAGTTTTGCCATGGGCGGAAAGACGCTCGAACGAATGCGTCCCTTCGGCGCAGTAGATGCAATCGATACCAAGCGCCGCGGCGACTTCTCCATCGTGAAGTGAATCGCCAATCAAAGTGAAGGCAAAATCTTCCGTTGGATGAGCGCGGCAGATTTCTGTGAGGAGTTCGCGGCCGCGGTCAAGCTTGGAGCTGCCATTCAAATTGTCGGTACCGCGGATGAATTCCATAAAGGGTGCAACGCCGTGTGCGGTTGTTTCTTTTTCGAGCAAGTCTTGACGCAGGGCCGAAATGATGGATTGGCCAATGCCTTTATTCCTTAATAATGTCAGCGCAGAAAAAGTGCCGCGGTTCAATTGGGGTTTGAACGTCGCGTAGGTTTCGTGATATTCGCGAGCAATCGAATCCCAATCTTCATTCGGCAGGTCAAATCCAATTTCGGCATAGAAAGGTTTGACGGGAAATGCGAAGTGGTCGCGATAGTAGGAAAGCGAGATAGGATTTTTGCCGCGGCGTGCAAGCATCAAGTTGAACGTGTCGAGCCCCGCTTGGGTATCATCGAGAAGCGTGCCGTTCCAATCCCAAAGAATGTAAGGCGTCTTCATTTTTTGAGAAGGCCTTTGAGATAATCCATCGCGCCTTCGTGCTCGGTAAAGACGCCATCGAGTTGAGCTTCGTAGCAGGCGTGGATGAGTTTGGAAAAAGTTGGACTGGGCGTGAGGCCAAGCGCAATCAGGTCACGACCTTGAATCAAAGGATGAGGCGCGGCATCTGCGACGCGAAGTTTTTCGGCTTCGGCGGCGAGCCACTTGAGTGGCGTCGGGTCCGAAGGGAAAGGTGGGCGGCCGGCATCATCTGCCGCGGCCACGCGTAGGAGGCGATCAATGCGCCCAACATTTGCCGCGAGCCGACGAATCGCGCTCGCGCCGCAATTGGACTTCCACATCGCGAAGGGTCGCATGTGAAGACGCACGAGCGGCGGCACATCTTTTAGAAGGCGCTCTTCGTTTGTGAGGCGCTTGAGAAAAGAAAGTGTGGGCGCGACGCCTGCTTCGTCATGGCCGAGCGAGCGGATACGCTTTTTGATAGGATCGAAACGCGTCGTCGCGGGCTTACCAAAATCATGGCAGAGGACCGCGAGACCAACGATTAGATCTTCTTGTGTGTCGCCATTCGCGGGACGTTGCGCGGCAAAAGCATCCAGCGTGCAAAGCGTGTGATTCCACACATCCCCTTCCGGATGCCACTTCGGTTCTTGCTTGCAACCAATGATGCGTTTGAGTTCAGGATAGTAGCGCACCCAACCGACCGCACGCAAGAACTCAAGGCCTTGCGAGGGCTTGATGCCCTTCGTGAGAAGCTTGGACCATTCTTCGAAGAGGCGCTCGCGCGGCAGATTTTCAGGTGTCATTCCGCGGCAGATTTCAATTGTCTCGGGCGCGGCAAAAAGATTGAAGCGCGCGACAAATTGCATGCCACGCAAGACGCGCAAGGGGTCTTCCGCGAAGTGCGGCGAGACGTGGCGAAGGATACGGAGTTCGAGGTCTTCGCGACCGTTTGTAGGGTCAAGGATTTCGTCCGTCAGCGGATCGCGATAAATGGAATTGATCGTAAAGTCGCGCCGCGCGGCCGCTTCTTCGAGTGGCAAGTTCGGGTCGTATTCAATTTCGAACGCGCGGTGACCTTCGCCAAGTTTGGTTTCGCGGCGCGGCAAAGCAACGTCCACATCCACATGATGAAGTTTGATAACACCAAAGGATTGACCGACAAGATCAAGTTGAAAACGCGCGGCAAGGACTGCTTGAAGGCGCTCAGCTGAAAGGCCATAAACCTCGACATCAAAGTCTTTTGGATGGCCGCCAAGAAGCGCATCGCGAACGGAGCCACCCACGAGGAGCGCACGCCCTCCCGCGGCTTTCACGAGGCGTGCAACCTCAAGAAC
>CAVIVB010000223.1:0-3354 GCA_963645785.1 bacterium | reverse complement strand
AGTACTCATCCCAACTTGGGCGAGGATCAACTTTTTTCTTCTTTGTGGCCATTGGGGGATATTATACCATATTTCCGCGCCAAATGCTAGTGGGTATTTTCCCCATCTAAAAGTGCCGCGATATTGCCCGAGCAGATGGCGCGGCGGTCTTCTTCTGGAAGTGGAAGTTTCAAAAAGGCTTCCAAAACCTCCGCTGGATCTTGCCACGGCGCATCCGTACCAAACAAAATCCGCCGCGCCCCATGCGCACGAATCATCCGAAGAATCTGCCCCTCATCCATCCAAAAGAAGGTATGGGACAAATCAAGGTAAATATCCTCGCCCATCAAAACGCTCTCGCTCTCATCCCACATCCCAAATCCGCCCAAATGTGCCGCGGCAATGATGAGCTTTGGAAAGCGCCGATGCAACTGACGAATCTCAGTCGGCGACGAATGATACGGCGCGGCAAAAACTCTCTCGCCGCCCGCATGCAAATACGCAATCAAACCAAGCTCGCTCATCGCTTCCCACGTATCATCCATCACCTGGTCATTGAAACGAAAGACCTGATATTCTGGATGAAACTTAATGCCGCGAAAACCGAGCTTGGCAATGCGTTCAACTTCGGCTGGCTTATCTTCCACAAGCGGATGAAGACACGCGAGCGATCTCACCCGCGCCGCGGCACTTTTTCCCGTCGCATACGCCGCCCAGAAATCATTCGTGTGCCCCACATGATCGGGCTTGGTCGCAACAGGCAAATTCAATGAGAACGCAATTTGCGCTTGTTCATCTTTTGCCGCGCACCCGGCAACCGTGCCATCAAACGACGGCGGGTTGCCAAAGCGTGCGGCCAATGCGGGCGTCACCTTCGGCGCAAGCGTGTCCGGATACAAATGAACATGCGCATCAATGACGGGAAAGTCCGGATGCGAAGCCATAGCCGCCGTCCTTACTTATTCGCGAGATACGCGTTGATGCCTGCCGCCGCGCGGCGCCCTTCGCCCATCGCAAGAATCACCGTCGCCGCGCCCAGCACAATATCGCCGCCCGCAAACACGCCCGGAATACTCGTCGCATTCGTCTCTGGATTCACAACAATGTTGCCGCGCTTGTTGACTTCAAGTCCTTCCGTCGTGGCCGGAATAAGCGGGTTCGACGCATTACCAACCGCGACGACAACCGTATCCACATCGAGGACAAACTCGCTACCTTCAATCGCGACTGGCGAACGCCGCCCCGACGCATCCGGCTCGCCCAATTCATACCGCAAGCATTCAAGCCCCGCGACATGCCCCGCCTCATCGCCCAACACGCGCTTCGCATTTTGCAACACGCGAAATTCAACGCCCTCTTGCTTGGCGTGGTGCACTTCCTCAATTCGCGCCGGCATCTCCGCCTCACTGCGACGATACACAAGATACACCTTCTCCGCGCCCAAACGCAACGCCATACGGCTCGCATCCATCGCGACATTTCCGCCGCCCAGGACCGCCACCTTCTTGCCGTGCCAATACGGCGTATCCGCATGCGCCTCGTCATACGCCTTCATCAAATTCGCGCGCGTCAAATATTCATTCGCACTAAAAACGCCCGTCAAATTCTCGCCTTCAATTCCCATGAACTTCGGCAAGCCCGCGCCCGTGCCCACAAACACCGCGTCAAATCCATCCTTCTCCATCAGGTCCGTCAGCTTGCGCGTCCGCCCCACGACGAAATTCGTCTCCAGCTTCACGCCCAACTTCTTGAGCCCATCAATCTCATTTTGCACAATCGCCTTCGGCAAACGAAATTCTGGAATGCCATAAACAAGCACCCCGCCCGGCTTGTGGAACGCCTCAAACATCGTCACCGCATGCCCCGCACGCGCACAATCTGCCGCCACCGTAATCGAGGCCGGACCCGACCCAATCACCGCGACCTTCTTGCCCGTCGACGCCGCAACCGCCGCGCCCGCGGCACTTTCTTTCTGCGGCTCCTGACGCGCCAAGTCCGCACAAAAACGCTCCACGCGCCCAATCGCCACGGCCTTATCCACGTCCTTCAAAATCTTGCCCACCGTGCAGAACTTCTGGCACTGCTTCTCTTGTGGGCACACGCGCCCGCACACCGCCGGCAACAACGACGTCTCACGAATAATCGCAAGCGCCCCCGCAAAATCACCTTCCGCCGCCTTCGCCAAAAAGCCCGGAATGTTGATCGCCACCGGGCACCCTTGCATGCACGGCTTCGTCGCACAATTCAAGCACCGGCTCGCCTCCGTCTTCGCCTGCTCGGCCGTGTAGCCAAGCGCGACTTCGTTCATATTATGCGCACGCACCGCCGGGTCTTGTTCCGGCATCGCTTGCGGTGGAATTGCCATCTTCTCTTTCGGTGTCATTTCGTAAAAATCCCTGCTTTGCAAAGGTGCTCTTTCGCCGCGGCCTCCTGCGGCTTGAACGACCCCATCCGTTTTGTCATCTGATCCCAATCAACTTGATGCGCGTCAAATTCAGGTCCGTCCACACAGACAAACTTCGTCTGACCGCCCACCGTCACGCGGCACCCACCGCACATCCCCGTGCCATCAATCATAATCGTATTGAGCGACACCGTCGTGTGCACATTGTACGGCTTCGTCGTCAGCGCGCAAAACTTCATCATCACCGGCGGCCCAATCGCAATCACTTCATCAACCGCCCCAGCCTCGCACAATTCCTTCAACGGCTCCGTCACAAGCCCCTTCCGACCCGACGACCCATCGTCCGTCATCAAAATCAACTTGTCACCCGCAATCGCGCGCATCTCCTCTTCCATCACGAAAAGGTCCTTATTGCGCGCACCCATAATAATCGTGACATCATTGCCCGCCGCCTTCAACGCCTGCGCAATCGGATGCATCGGCGCCACACCAATGCCGCCCCCCACGCACACCACGCGCCCAGGCTGAACGCCATTTTCGCCGCGAATCGACGTCGGCCGCCCCAGCGGACCCAAAAGTGCCGCGATCGAATCACCCTCGCCCAACTGCGCCAACTTCATCGTCGTCGCACCCACCGTCTGGTAAATGAGCGTAATCGTACCCGCCACCGGATCCGCATCCGCAATCGTCAGCGGTATCCGCTCGCCATATTCGCCATCCACCATCAATATGATGAATTGACCCGCCTTGCGCTCACGCGCCACAAGCGGTGCTTCAACCTCGATGCGATACACATTCGAGGAAAGTTGCCTCTTTTTCAGAATCTTGTTCATGAGTGCCGTGTATTATACCATATTTTAGCGTCCATCTCAAGGGGGAAAATATCTCTCTTCAATAAGCGCCGTTTAGGTTCATAAATGGTGCTCGGGGCGGGACTCGAACCCGCAAGGATCTCTCCACATGCACCTCAA
>CAVIVB010000222.1:0-3381 GCA_963645785.1 bacterium | reverse complement strand
GGGAATATGATATAATACGCTTATTGAAAATCTTAAGGAGAACTAGGATTATGAATAGGCCAGCATTTACTAGGGTTTGCGCTTTTCTGATGATTGGCGCGGGGGTTGTTTTTGCCGCGAAAGCGGAAAGTAATGTTTGGCGGTATTATGCCGCGAATGAGGAGGGCTCGCCGACAAATGAGGCGTGTATCGTCCAAATGGGGGTTGAAAATGGATGGACTATTTTGGTGACGGCGAAGCAGTCCACGCCAGCGAAAGGGATGCTTTGTTTGAATGATATTGTGGCGGGTCAGGGTGTTTTGGATTTGCGGGATGTTATTTTGCAAGATAAGGATGGGAAGGAGACGGCGGTTGTTGATTTGAAATGGAGTACTTATAAGCCGAGTTGGCCAGACAAATGGACGGGGAGCTTCTATTCAAAATGTCCGATTGAAGAGTTTTATGCGAACCATGTTTCGGATATTCAGAAGGATAGCCTGTTTTCAGGGAATACTTCATTGAGGAAGGTATTTATTGGCGGGAAGTTGGCGACTGTGCAATCGAAGATGTTTTATAACTGTTCAAACTTGACGAATGTCTTTTTGGATGCGGATATTGCGACTTTCAATGGAGAGGCATTTTCGGGTACGGCGTTGACGAATAAGTTTGATGTGTCGAATTTGGTGCGGCCATGTGTGAAGACGATTGAACAAAATGGTTTGTTAGGCTGTTCGGGTATGACGGGGCATTTTATTGCAACGAATTATACGAAGTTGGCGGGTGGATTTGCCGCGTGTTCGGAGGTGACATTGGGAGGACCAGCTATGACGAATGTGACGAATTTTGCCAGTCCATTTCGTGGGACTGGGAACGTGAAGTCGATTTCATTGGAGTTTCCGAATGCGGGGATTTTCTCGGGTGGGAGCTCGGCTTTTCAGGATGCAGGGGCGACGAACTTGTGCATCAAGATGCCTATGTTGACGAATGTGACGGATGAGGTATTTACAAAAATGAAGGAATTGAGGCATTTGACGATTTTGGGGAAGGCGCTTGGAACGAATGTTATCGATCGGATGTGTGAGGCGGTTCGTGTGAGGGGTGGTTTTGAGCCGAATGATGTAACAAAGAGAGGAAACTATCCTTATTTCAACACATATACATATTCGCGGTTGACATTGTATTGTTCGAAGAAGCAAGAAGGTTGGAAGGAGTTGGCCAAGCCGTTGGTGGCGGGGACGTATGAAGCGACGAATGCGCCGGCGGGATGTTTTGGGATGTATGTAACTGCCGCGGGCGAGCGTATGGCATGGATGGTGCATTATCCACAGCCGGATGATCCGAGTGGGTTGTGCATTCGGATACAGTAAGAGACAAGCAAGAATTCACGCCAAAAGTGAAAAGTGCCGCGGAAGGGGGTTGAAAGTGCCGCGGAAATATGGTATAATGTAGGGTATGTGCATATTAAAGAAGATGATTTTGGTTGGTGCGCTTTTGTTGGCGATGGCTGCAGAAGCGTATGAATTTGATTTGGAAAAGATTTATGCGCCGATTGTGGTGGGGGTGCCGCCGACGTTTGCGCGGAAGGATTTGTGTCGGACGGCAGATGGGGAGATACGACATTATGGGCGGCAGGTTATCAATGGGAAGGTGGAAAGGGTTTATATTGCGTCGCGTGATGAGGGGCGGACGTGGGTGACGAAGAGGGCGAAGGCGAATGACGGTGGGGCGATGGTGAAGAGTCCGTGGAGTGGGGATTGGATTAGTTTTGATGCGAATTCGGGGAATTATCAGGTGAGGTTGTTGCGGTCGAAGGTTGGGCCTGGGGATGATGCGGTGGAAGTTGTGGGGATGCCGTGGAATGGGCTAGAGATGCGGCAATTGGTGGCGCTTCGTTCGCGGAAGAGGTGGGTGGCGACATTTTGTGATACGCGTGGGAGTTATCATGCGGTGGTGGCGTTTTCGGATGATGATGGCAGGACCTGGAAGAGGGTGAATATTCCGGCGGTGAAAAATGTGCCGCGGATGGGGCTTGGGGATAAGCGGCCGCATTGGTTTTGTGATGGGACGGAGCCGACGATTGTGGAATTGAAGGATGGGACGATTTTGATGTGTGTGAGGACGAGCGGTCCGCACGCGGCATTTTTTAGGTCGGTGGATGGGGGCGAGACGTGGGGCGAAGGGAAGGTGGATGAGGCGTTTTGGCAGTCGAACACGATGCCTTATTTCTTTCGGTTATCGGATGGGAGGCTTTTATTTATTTGGAATAACACGGCGATTTTGCCGACGCGGGATGCGAAGGAGTATCCGGAGCTTGGGGAGTATCAGCTGTCGGGGCAAGGGGAGGTGGCGTTTACGAATCGGGATGCGCTGCATGCGGCGATTTCGGATGATGAGGGGGTGACGTGGAAGGGATTTCGTGAGATTGCATTGAATGAAGTGCGCAATGAAAGTGATTTTCGTGAATTAGGGAATGCGCCGGATCAGGAGTGGGATAAGTCGGTGCATCAGACGCAGGCGTTGGAGTTGGAAGGTGGGAAGGTGCTTGTGGCGTATGGGCAGAATGTGGCGGCGCGGCGAATGGCGATTTTTGATCCGGATTGGCTTTTGGAGACGAAGAGAGAAGAGACATTTCGATATGGGTTGGGAGGGGTTTCGCGGCATTTATATTTGAAGTCGCTGTCGGGTGGGACGAGGGGTTGGGCGGGGCATTGCGCGTGGAATCGGTTGCCAGGGGCGGTGATGATGAAGGATGAGCGTGGGAGCGTGCGTGAGGTGTTGCAATTGACGCGGGTGAAGGACCCGCGATTGGTGAGCGACCGGCAAGGGGTGGTGTGGAATTTTCCGGCGGCGCGGAAGGGTAAGGTGACGATTGAGTGTCGGGTTGTGGGGGCTGGATTTCGGTTGACGTTGGCGGACCATTGGATGAATCCGTGCGATGAGTTTGGGCCGGCGATGAGTCCGATTTCGGAGGAGATGAGCGCGGCGGAATTGCCTGGGAAGAAATGGCATACGGTGACGGTGGAGTGGGATGAGGATAAGGGCGCGGCAGTTTTGGCGGTGGATGGGAAGCGATTGAGGGAAGTGAAGATGAAAAATCTGCCGCGGTTTGGGCTTTCGTATTTGCATTTGCAGACATTGGCTGAAGAGACGGATGCGGAAGGGACGTATTTTAGGCTGTTTCGGAAAGAGTAACCAGGGGTTTGCGCCTTTGGCGGTGGGAGTTAGCCACATAATTCTGCTACAAAAATGGCGCAGTAAGCGTTGTTTTGTTGAGATAAGTAAGAAAGTTAAAAATTCCACTTGCATTAGGGGGGCAAAATATGGTATAATATGCGCCGTTTCCACGAATGGGGAAGTAGCTCAGTTGGTAGAGCATCACGTTCGCAACGTGGGGGTCGAGAG
>CAVIVB010000221.1:0-3388 GCA_963645785.1 bacterium | reverse complement strand
CGCCACACTTGCCCCAAGCGCGCACACCGCGCCCATCACCTGTTTCATCTGCATTTATTTTGTTCCTTTTTTACCTGTTTGATTCACCGTGAACGGATCAAAATCGCCCGCCGGTTGCACCATCAAAATCCTCAACTCCGCCCCTGCCCCAAACAAGAGCGCATCCTTCGAAAGCCCCGTATCCAGCCTCTGCACACACATAATCGAATCCTTCACGTCATCAATCGGACGCGTGCGCGACCACCCACGAAACGCAATCCACGCCTCGCTCCCATCCGCCGAACGAAACACCGCTGGCGCCCGTGGCCCAGCCAAAATCGTCCTCTCATTCCGAAACGCATTCCCCGGCAAAATCACAGCCTTCGCACACTTCTCCCACGAACTTGCCAGCGCCGGATTCCCACTCTTATATTTGAGCGCCCGCACCTCCGATTCCGCCGATGCTCTCCCGCCCTTCCCATACAGCAAATACACGTCCTCGCCCATCTTCACCACGCTCGGCGAATTCCCCACATCCAGCGCCGCACGCGCCGGCAAAATCACGCCTTCCGCCGTCGCCACCTTCGTCGCACTCGTCATCTCGCGCGCCACAATCCCCATCCGCCCACTCTCACGCGAATAGAACAAATACCACTTGCCATTCGGCATCTTCACCACGGTCGGGTCCGCGGCATTTTCCTTCTCGCACACCGTCCCCACAAAGCGATACGTCCCGCCAAACGCATCCTTCCCACCTTCCAAAATGAACATCCGATTCACCGCCACATCTTCCGCGCTCTCCCCTTCCAAGACAAGCGCCTCCTCGCCCCCACACGCCCAAATCCGCCACTTCCCATCTGCCCCGCGAATCAATTCAGGACCCCTCAAATTCGTAGAAATCCCGCCTTGCCCAATCGCCTTCCACACGCTCTTTTCCTCGCACTTCTCATCAAACAATTGCACCATCTTCTTCGCACGCCGCATCTTGAATTCATTCCCCACCGTCATCACCCGATAGTAATACTTCGTCGCCGCATCATACACCACGCACGGGTCTTCCACATTCCCCGTCGTCATCGGATTCCGAAACGTCCACTTCCCTCTCGTTTGCGGACCATCCCCCGGCTTCTCCGGTTGCACCTCACCATGCCGAATCCGCGGCAAAAATCCCGCATCCCAACCAACGCCTTCACACCACGAACCAGGGCGCGTCTCGCACAATTTCTTCAACAAATCTTCCCGCGTCCCAATCTTCACGCCCGCCTTTTTTGCCGCGCCCGCCACATCGTAATAATACCGCACAAGTAGCGCATGCGTAATCGAATCATGAATCCGCTTCACCTCAAAAAGCGCCGTCTCATCATCCTTCACAGCCTCCTCCGCCGCGCTCAACAACTCTTCGCCCTTCAACAAATCTGCCGCCTTAAATGTCTCACGCGTATCGCCCGAATAAACCCCAAGCGACTTCACACTCTCGCGCACCCTCTTGCATTCCTTCAACCACGCAAACACCTTCTTGCCGCCCTTCCCGCACGCGCCATCGCACCACGCCTCCATCAGCTTCATCTCGTCCTGTCCCGCCTTCCACATCAACTTCGCCGCCAGCCAACACCGCAATGCCTGAAAATCCGAATTCGGATCATCCGCCATCTGCATGTAAACGCCCTTCACGCCAAAATCACGATACGTCCGCATCTCGCCACCAAGCGTATCCACAACAGGCCACGGAATCTGATAATCCTTGAATTGCGCATTGTAGCCCCAAATATAAACATGGTTCCCCGTCAGCTTCGACCACGCCCCCAAAATCTCATTATGATTCCGCGTCCCCGCCGCCGGATCCCGCGCATAATTCCGCTGAATATACGCCATGCACACATCCACATTCGGCTCACACTTCATCTTCTTCGGCGGCCTCAACGACGCCTCATACGCAAAGAACAAAAACCTCACCTTCGGATAATCCTTCGCAAACTGCCGCGCCACATAATTACACAAATCCATCTCCAACGCACTCTGCCCACCTTCATCCTTCCGAATCTTCGAACACGCCGCACACAAACAAAAATCCCCACCATCATTCTGCCCAATCGCAATCTGATTCAAATCCGGATGCTTCTCCAGCCTCGCCTTCACCCTCCGCACAATCTCTTCGCGAACCCCTGGATTCGTATTGCACAAATGTTGTGCAGACCTCTTCCCACCCCTCAACGCATACCACTCCGGATGCGCCGCAAACATCTTCATATCCCCCTCCAAACCCATCTTGCATTGCGCCAAATCATATTGCCGCGCACCCCCCAACTTCGCACCCAGCGTCCCCGAATACATCGCACCATTCAACCTCAACTTCGCCGACCATCCCGGATTCTCCCACGCACACGCACCCGCACTCTGCCGCACCTCAATATCCGGCGCTTCCACAATCGAAAATGTCCCCGCAACCTTAATTTCCTTCAGCTCCGGCACCGTCTCCCTCTTCGGCGTCCAAAAACCACATCCAAAATGTTCCAAAAGCGCATACACCGCATACAACGGACCCCGCGTCCCCTCGCCCGTCACCACAAGCGTATTCGCGTCCTTCACCTTCACACAAATCTCATCAACCTTCCCCTTATATTCATCCCCCACACAAATCCGCGCACCCGTCGAACTCGCCCCTGGCACCACCTTAAACTCCGCCCCACTCATCGCCTCCAAATACTTCGCCAATTCCTCCGCGGCATATTTCACACTCGCCCCCGCCTCTTTCGGAATCGAAATCACAGCCCGCGCCGTCTTCCCTTGCGCCAAAACAAAATCAACGGCCCGCGCCGAAAAAACCGCCGCGGCCACCGCTACCATCAACATCAACTTTTTCATAACTTAAACGCTAACCTTTTCTGCCTTGAATTGAAGAATATATTATACCATATTTGAGCCCAAATTACAATCCCCCATCCACGGCAAAAATCTGCCGCAGCCCGTTTTCGCCGCGCCTTGGTCCTTGCCTTTTACCTCTCATTCTCTTCGCGGTGTGTTCATTCCACTTCTCTTTACGGTCATTGTCTTTCACCCCCAAGCCTGTCCAACCAACGCGGGGGCGCGGGGGCTGCAAGTCCCCGTTCCCCTTGTTTCCCTACTTCCCGTCAATTTCCCGCCTAATTTCCGTCCTTCTTCCGCCCGGAAGAATTGTTCTTCTCGTTGCGGGAGTTACTATTTCCGTTCTTCCGTTCTTCCGCCCCCCTTTAAGGGGGCGGAACCGGAAACAGTAACAAGGCCCGGAATAATAATGTTTTAGGCCAAAATCAAGCACCCCAACCGGAAAGAACCAATCTTCCCACGAATTGAAGGTGATTTCCACCTAATTTCCACCTGGAAATCTAGAATTCCGGGTTTGCGAAGCCGTCATTTCCACGATTCCACATTT
>CAVIVB010000220.1:0-3390 GCA_963645785.1 bacterium | reverse complement strand
CTTCTAAATTGTCCTTGAGCTCCGCATCAGGTGACACCCAGAATAATGAAAGTCTCGATGAATGCTTATCACCAAGTTCCACTAAGCTGGAAAATTATTTGATGCTCAATTATTCAGTACCAGGGATTAGCAATTTATGGGTGATGGCGCGTGAAATTTACTCACAAAGCAATCAGACGAATCAGGTTGAATGGGTGGATGAAGTATTATCTGGGAAACGGAAATGGGAATGGGAAAATATTGATAACCCTCAAGAGAATGAAAACGAATGAAAATTGCCGCGAAATTTACATTGTTTCTTTTGGTTTGCCCATGCGCACTTCTGGCGAAGGAGGAGCTTGTTTCAAATATTTATACGCATGTTGGCAATGTGTTCAAGGAAGATGGTGGGCTTGGGACAAGACGCCTCTTTGGTGGCGTTGCGGGCGGCGATGGGTTCATGTGGGGAAGTTTGCAACAGCCATTCCTTGAGCTTGTGCCTGTCGTCTCAAATAACTATGTACAAATCGCTGAAGATTGGGATGCCTATCAAACAAACCGTGTGGTATCATTTACAATCATTAGTGCTATTGGGTTCTCGGGGTTTAATATTTATACAAACTTTTTAGCCTCAATGATTTTACGCTATGAACAGACCCAAACTTCTAACGATTGGAAGGTTGTTCGTCATTTACTTTTGCCGATCAATACGCCACTTGAAAAAGGATTGCTATTGAATAATAACGATCTCGTGGTTAGTAATATGCTTTTGCGCATTAAGACCTTCGCTATTCAACGAAATGATACTAAAATAAAACGTTTGTGCGAAAGATTTATTTCGAGTGAGGCCCGAAGGAGGTATCTTGATATGATTGAAATGGGCGTAGAAGAATGAAAGCTGCCGCGATAATAGCATTCTTCTTTCTTGCTTGCCCATGCGCACTCCTGGCGAAGGAGGAGCTTGTTTCAAATGTTTATAATCAAGTCAGTTTCATTTTCAAGGAAGATGGTGGGCTTGGGACAAGACGCCTCTTTGGTGGCGTTGCGGGTGGTGATGGTTATATGTGGGGAAGTTTGCAACAGCCATTCCTTGAGCTTGTGTCTGTCGTCTCAAATAACTATGTACAAATCGCTGAAGATTGGAATTCATATGGAACGAATATAGTTGTGTCGCATACAGTATTGACGGCTATAGGATTCTCTGGCATTAATGTTTACACAAATTTCACAGCAGGTATGCTCAGTCGCTATGAGCAAACACAAAGTAGCAATGATTGGAAGGTCGTTAGATTTTTGGCGGCACCATTTTGTACTCCGTTGGAACAATCAATTTCTTTGTTTTATGATGAAAAAGCTGTGAGCAATCTCTTTATTCGGATTCGTACGGACGCAATAAACCAAGGCGATCAGAAGATCAAAGCTATGTGTGATGACTTACTTTCTGGTAAAACTAAAGAAGCATTGCTGCGGATGAAGGCCCTCGGCGTGTATGAATGGTAGAAATACGAATGAATAAAATTGTTTTTACAATGGCAATTTGTCTTGCCTCAATCGCGCATGGGGACAGTTGTGTGTCAAATATCTACAGTTGTGTAGATAATATTTTCAAATCTGAGTCGGGCATTCGACCCGGGCTGTTATTTACGAGCATTAGGGGTGGAGATGGATTTGACCAAAGTGCCGCGTGGCAACCTTTCTGCGAATTTGTACCAATCGTCTCAAATAATTATACACAGATTGCGAATGATTGGGAATCTTACAGCACGAATAAAGTTGTTGCATTCACCGTTTTGAACGCAATTGGGTTTTCTGGTTTTGATATTTACACTAATTTTACTAGCGCAATCATTTTACGATACGAACAAACGCCCAATAGCAACAACTGGACATCGATACAATTTCTTATGATGCCGTATCGAACGCCACAAGCACACGCATTGATGCTAAATTACGATCAGTTTGGTGTTAGCAATTTAGTGCTACGTATTCGAACATGTACACAAACACAAGGCGGACATGATGGACTTATGAATTGGTGTGACAAAGTGCTTTCGGGGCAAGCTAAGCAAGAGTATCTCGATTTGAAAGCAGCAGGGATAGAAGAATGAAAACTGCCGCGATAATAGTATTCTTTCTTGCTTGTCCAGCCTTGGCTATTGCCAAGGTTAAGGTGCCGACGTTGCCACAAAGTGAATGGGTAGATACCGAAGTCATGACCAATGTTGCCATCAATCTTTCAAACTCTCGGACGTTCTCGTGGCGGCTTGAAATGGACGCAAGTTCCAGTAATAATGTCCTCATTGCCCTTGGGAAGGATGGGGAACTCACACCTAGCGAATGGATTTATCAAAACGGAACAACCTCAATCAGCAAATTTGCCAATTCCGCATTTCGAACGACAAACGATGTGATACGTGTAAATGGCGTAGAAGTTAACGAAACTGGAGATCTAGAAAATGAATAAGCACCTACTACTCATCCTAACCATGCTAAGCACCACCGCTTGTGTATTTGGAAAATCAAAATTGACCGAGGTTATCAATGGTATAGAATGGCATTATACCATTGAAGGAGGCGAAGCGATTATTGGTGCAAGCGGGGCTGGAATGTATGCACTTACAAATAATGTTCAAGGCGATATTGTTGTGCCAGATTGTTTAGGAGGCGTGAGAGTGCGCAAAATAGGAAGAGCCGCATTTGGAAATGCAAGCGCGATTTCCTCTGTGCGGATTCCATCAGGCGTCTATCATATTTCTGATTATGCCTTTTATGATTGCACAAATTTAATAACAGTTTCATTGCCAAATTCACTCACGAATATTGGCTTCTGTGCTTTTTCGGGTTGTACAAGTTTGACCAATGCTGTTGTGCCGGAAGGAATTCAAAAAATCAGCGACAGTTTGTTTAGCCAATGTACAGAACTTCAATCGGTAGATCTCCCTTCAACAATTGAGACAATAGAAGATTTTGCCTTTTCGAGGTGTAAAAAACTGAAGGTTATAATTCTACCTGAAGGGCTAAAACAAATTAAATGTGGAGCATTTGCTGGATGTGAAAGTTTGGCCAACATCGACATTCCTTCTTCGGTCACAAACATCGAAAGTGGAATCTTTGCACAATGTCGCTCTTTACAGTCTATCACGATTCCGGCGAGCGCACTTTCCCTTGGACAAAAAAATCGTCAAGGTGTTTTTACTTACTGCACTTCACTTTCCTCGATTACGTTCAATAAAGGGCTGAAAAATCTTCCTGGCGAAATATGTAATCTATGTCTCAAACTAAAAGAGATTATTCTACCTGATAGCATCACGAACATCGGATCTCGCGTCTTTGTAAACGGTAATCTTGAAAAGATTGTTATTGGACGTGGGGTTCAATCTGTTGGGACTGCCGCATTCGCGAATAATGGAA
>CAVIVB010000219.1:1897-3417 GCA_963645785.1 bacterium | reverse complement strand
GACTATGTCTTTTTGGTAAATAGACTATGTCTTTTTCCAAAATTCAGCCGATCACGCGGCCGATTTCAGCCAGCAAAGAGCGTGAAAAATCCGCTGCGCCATGCTCTATCCGCGGCAGATTTTGCCGTCAATACCATGATTGCGTTTGTGTGCGCTTTGCAAGTTCAAACTTTCCGCCGCGTGCGGGGGCTCCCCTTCGCCTCCACCCATCGGACTCTTGATTGTCCTTTTCCTTTTGATGACGAAACGTCAATTTGTTTTTATACGGCGTCGCGTGTTGAAGCTTCGCCGTAGGCGTCGACGTCATCACCAACTTTCAACCTGAGTGCGATCTTGAACGCCGCGGATGAGCTCCGAAATCTTTTGGTCAGGCGTCTTGGTCTTGAGGCGAATGTAATACAAAATGGTGTGCGTGCCCGCTTCGTACAAACTCGCGCGATCGCCCTTCACATCCATAAAGCCAATGTTCTTATCGGCACAGGCGATGCGCAATTCGGCCAAGCGTAGCAAGCGTTTCGTCGCGGTCGGAAGATTTCCAAAGCGGTCTTTCAATTCATTTGAAATCTTTTTGATATCGCTCTTCGAACTTGCCTCAGCCATGCGCTTCATAAAGCTCATGCGAAGGACATCGTCTTCGATGTAGTCGTAGGAAAGTGCCGCGTTCGCGGCAGAATTTTCTGACTCGGGCGAGGGGTCGATGAAGTCGAGATTGAGCCGCACATCCACAATTGCATGCATCTTCTCGCCTTTCATTTGTGCGATAGTGCGTTGCAAGAGTTGGCAGTAAAGTCCGAAACCAATCGCGGCAATGTGGCCTGATTGTTGAGCGCCGAGGAGGTTGCCTGCGCCGCGCAATTCCAAATCGCGCACAGCCAAATTGAAGCCGCTGCCCAATCCGCCATGCCGCTTCAAGGCCGTCAAACGTTCGCGGGCGTCGGCTGGGATGGCACCTGTCGAAGGCAAGAGGAAGTAAGCGTGGCCTTGCCGTGCACTACGTCCGACGCGTCCACGCAATTGATAGAGGTCGGCAAGTCCAAATGTTTCGGCTTGGTCGACGATGATGGTGTTCGCGCGTGGAATGTCGATGCCAGATTCAACGATGGTTGTTGAAAGCAGGACATCAAATTTGCCGCGCTCGAAGTCGCGCATTTTGCGTGCGAGGGTTTTCGCATCCATCTGACCATGCGCGACGACAATGCGCACATCTGGGCAAAGTTCGCGCAGACGTTTTTCCACGTGGCCAATCGAGAGGACACGATTATGCAGGAAGAAGACTTGACCGCCGCGGGCCAATTCTGCCGCGATGGCCGCGCGAATGATATCGTCCGAATCGGTGACGACATGGGTTTGAACGGCGACGCGTTCGCGTGGTGGGGATCGCAAAAGGGAGAGGTCGCGGACGCCCGTCATGGAAAGGTAGAGCGTGCGCGGGATGGGCGTTGCCGAAAGCGTGAGGATGTCAGCCGTCGTGCGAAGAGATTTGAGAAACTCCTTGTGGCGCACGCCAAAACGTTGTTCTT
>CAVIVB010000219.1:0-1887 GCA_963645785.1 bacterium | reverse complement strand
CGGCGTGCCATCAAAGCGCGAGGTAAACGTTTCAAAATGTTGTTCAGCAAGGACGGTTGTCGGTGCAAGGACAGCGACTTGCAATCCATTCATCGCGACAATATACGCCGCACGCATCGCGACTTCTGTCTTGCCATAACCGGCGTCGCCGCAGATGAGGCGGTCCATTGGTTTCGTGGCCGCCATGTCCTTTTTGACGGCATCAATCGCGGCCTGTTGGTCGGGCGTTTCATCGTATGGAAATGCCGCTTCAAAGGCTTCGAGACCTTCGCATGGAACTTCGCATGCAAAGCCAGGAACGAGGTTGCGTTTCGCCTGGGTACGCAAGAGGCCCGCCGCCAAATCGGCAACCGACTTTTCAGCATCGGCCTTATCCTTCTCCCAACGTGTGCCGCCGAGCGTATGGAGCTCAACCTTTTCGCCGCGCACGCCCACATAGCGCGAAAGCAAGTAGGCATGGGTCGCGGGCACATGTAGCTTAGTGCCGCCCGCATATTCAATCGTGAAGACTTCACACTTCTTACCGTCGACCGTAATCTCGGTCGAGCCAATGTAACGCCCGATGCCGTGATTGATGTGGACGACATACTCGCCTGGCTCGAGGTCGTCGAAATCATTCAGCCGCGCGCCTTGATTGCGCTCGGCCGCGGCAGATTTTCGATAGTGCGTTTTACGTTTGGCAAAGACGCGATCCGCCTTCGTGACAACGACGAGCCCCTCAATTTCAAAGCCGCCCGAGAGGTCGTCAATCTTGAGAACACAATCGCCACGCGCGTCCGCGGCCTTGATATGCTGGGCGAGGCGCTTGCGCGCCGCTTCAAAGAGTTCGGGATGATGCGCTTCATCTGCACCGAGTTCCGCAAAGCCTGGAAGCGGTGCCGTTTGAAAATTGAACGTCGGAACATCTTGCGGCGCGGGCTCGCCCGTGTAGACATATTGCGAAAACTGCCGCGGACCGACAAGCGTTTCCAGCGCCCCGTACGCATTGTGTTCCAAGGCGAGGACGCATGTCTCATCTGGCAAGATGTCGCCCAATTTTGCCGCGCCATCTTCGGATGTAATCGGCAGAAGCGTCGCCGCCGAAATGCGTTCCACCGAAAGCTGACTCGCCGCATTGAACGTGCGTAGGCTTTCCAAATCTTCGCCAAAAAACTCCGCACGAATTGGAAACTCTTCGCCCGGCGACCACGCATCCACAATTCCGCCGCGGACCGAATAGTCCCCTTCTTTCTCCACCGTCACCACGCGCGAATAGCCAAGCTTCTCCAATCGCTCACACACATCCGTAAAATGTGCCGCGCCCGGTGCGACTTCCAATGCGGGAATCGTGCCCGATGGAATGGGCGCCTCCAATGCTTGCACAGACGAAACGACCACACATGGATACGGCGCCAACGCCCATGCCCGCAAGGCCGCGACCGTCTTCAAACGCAATCCAAGCGCCGTGCGATCATCTTCAAACGGCGGCGGAAATTCAAGCACGCGCGCCGTGGTCACAAGCCGCAAATCATCAACGAGTCGATCCGCTTCAGGCAGGCCTGGCACAATTGCAAGCACGCACCGCGGCACTTTTTCTGCGCAAAGGAGCGCATTCACCAAGAACGCATCGGCCGCACCTGTCAGCGATGGAACACAAAGAGCCCCCCGCGCATTGAACCCGGGGGGTGTAAACGCAGCAGCAAAGATCCGCCGCGCATTCTCAAGTGCTTCAGTCAAATCAGATTTACTTCAGGTCCTTCATTGTCACGACCTTCGGATCAATCGACGTCGCCACCATCGGCTTCAAAGCTTTCACGTTGAACTCGTAGCCATTCGGGCCGAGCGGCCACACAACCGGTGCCGTGTTCAGAACGGTCGCGCGGAAGCCCTGCATCGTCGCGCCCATAT
>CAVIVB010000218.1:0-3430 GCA_963645785.1 bacterium | reverse complement strand
TTTTGAATGAAAGATGCGTGTATTATACCATATTCCGCGACAAATTGCAAGCCCAAACTTTGACTTTTTGTTAATAATCTTATCCCGCGGCACTTTTTTCGTGCCCCTCCCTGCAATGCCCGCGTCATTCGACCCCAATCTCCGCGTAATCTAGCTAAGTTACGCGCGTAACTCCACGAAGGTACGCGGAGAAATTTTTCGACCGCCGCGCGGCGGATAAAATTCTGCCGCGGCTCGATTCGTGCTTGCAATGTCCGCCCAAATATGGTATAATATCCCCCATTCATTTCTTACCTATTAAAGGATAACGAACAATGACGAAAAAGACGATAGCAAAATGTGCCGCGCTCTCCGCGGTGCTCTTGACGATGGGCCTCACCGCGGCAGAATTGCCGCGGCCAGAATACCCACGCCCGCAATTTGAACGTGCGGCTTGGGTCAACTTGAATGGCGATAGCTGGACTTACGAGTTCGACTTCGGTCAGTCTGGTCAGCATGAAGGACGCGAACTCTTCAAATCCAAAGGCTTCGCCAAGAAGATTGTCGTCCCCTTCTGCCCAGAATCGAAGCTCTCGGGCGTTGGCTATACGGACTTCATTCCGGCGATGTGGTATCACCGCAAGCTCGCGATTCCAGCTGCGTGGGCTGGCAAGCGCATCTTCCTCAACTTTGGCGGCGTCGATTATGAAAGTGAAATCTATATCGACGGCACCTCGGTCGGCTTTCACTTTGGCGGCAGCGCGTCCTTCTCGATCGAACTCACCAAGTTCGTGAAGCCTGGCACAACCCACGACCTCGTCGTCCGCGTCAAGGACCAAACACGCGGCGCTGGCCAGCCAGGCGGCAAACAGTGCATTTTCTACAAATCGGCCGGCTGCTCCTACACGCGCACAACCGGCATTTGGCAGACCGTCTGGCTCGAAGCCATCGACCGCGCAGGCCTCAAAAACTGCCGCATCGTCTCGGACCTCGACGCTAAACAATTCATCTTCACACCGGCCTTCCTCTCGGACGCGGCAGATTCTTTCTCTGTCACGGTCAAGGCCGCCGATGGCAACCTCGCGGGCGCGGCAAAAGTTCGTGCCGTCAGTGGTGTCGCCGTCGCCGTCCCGCTCAAGATTGTCCAGAAGTGGTCGCCGGAAGATCCACACCTCTATGACATCACATACGAAGTCAAAGATGCCGCGGGCAATATCCTCGACACCGTCAAGGCCTACGCTGGCTTGCGCAAAGTCTCCATCGAAAATGGTTGGATCATGCTCAACAACGAGCGCCGCTACTTGCGCTTTGTCCTCGATCAAGGCTTCTATCCGGACGGAATTTGGACCGCTCCTTCGGATGCCGCGCTCAAGAAAGATATCGAACTTTCCATGGCCGCCGGCTTCAATGGCGCGCGCCTCCACCAGAAAGTCTTCGAAGAGCGTTTCCACTATTGGGCTGATAAGCTCGGCTACCTCACGTGGGGCGAAATGTCCAGCTGGGGTTGCGACCCGGATAAAATCCAGGACGCCCGCAACTTCATCCCTGAATGGTCCGAAATCGTCAACCGCGACCTGAACCATCCGTCCATCATTGCGTGGACGCCCTTCAATGAAACGTGGGACTTCAAGGATCCCCTTCAACATCAGCGCACGCAAAACGATGTCTATCAATTGACGAAGGCTCTCGACCCAACTCGCCCCGTCAACACGGCTTCGGGCGACTTCCATGCCATGACCGACATCTGGGCCGTCCATAACTACGGCCGCGGCAAAGATTTGCGCGTCCTCGACAAGCCCGAAGGCCAGGCTTGGTCAATGGAAGAACATGGCTACTCTTGGACAAAGCATTGGAAAGGCGTCCCCTACCATGTCTACGATGGCCAGCCCTACATGCTCGATGAATTCGGCGGCCTTGGCTGGATTCCACCTGAACGTCGCCACGCCGATAACACTTGGGGCTACGGCAACGAAATCAAGACGGAAGATGAGTTCTTCTCCATCCTCAAAGAGCAGGTCACGGAAATCACCAACATCAAGCGCATCACTGGCTTCTGCTACACCCAGCTGACCGATGTCGAACAGGAACAAAACGGCGTCTATTACTACGACCGCACCTCCAAGTTCGACACGAAGAAATTCCGCGAAATCTTCACAATGAAGGCCGCAAACGAGAAATAAAACCTTTCCATTCCAGGTTGGAAACAAAAGTGCCGCGGTTCTCCGCGGCACTTTTCTTCTTATCTCAGCACCCTCCGCCCATCCATTTAGCCAAAAGTACGGTACTTTTTGGCAAAATGTACGGTACTTTTTCCGAAAAAGTACGGTACTTTTTTAAGAAAAGTACCGTACTTTAACCTAAATTCCCCCCTGGAAACACCTGACGTTAGCCAGGAATCGCCCTGACACCTCCCCCTCACCCACCAAAACTGCCGCGCAAAAAAGAATCCGCCGCGCCCTGGTGCCCCTAGCAATCTCCGCAAAAATATGGTATAATATACGGCGTGGCGACGATTCTACATGTCGATATGGATGCGTTCTTTGCGTCCGTTGAAGTGCTGCACCATCCCGAATGGCGCGGCAAGCCCGTTATTGTTGGGGCGCCGCCGCATGAACGAGGCGTCGTTTCCACCTGTTCGTATGAAGCGCGGCGGTTTGGAGTCCATTCCGCGATGCCGTCCAGAACCGCTTACGAAAGATGTCCGCAAGGCATTTTCACGCCCGTTCATATGGATTGGTATAAGGAAGTTTCGCGCCAAGCGTTTGACGTGTTTGAACATTACACACCGTTTGTCGAGGGCGTTTCGATTGATGAGGCGTTCCTTGATGTGACGGGCACGTTGCATTTGTACGGGGGCGATGCCGGCAAGATGGGCGAGGCGCTGCGGGCAGAAGTCGCAAAGGTGTGTGGCGTCACGTGCTCCGTTGGGATTGGGCCAAACCGCCTACTGGCAAAGATTGGGAGCGACCAGAAGAAACCGAATGGACTCACCTTGATGCCATTCGAGCCGGAGGCGATCGCGGCATTTCTTCGTCCGAAGCCGATTGGCATCTTGTGGGGCGTTGGAGAGAAGACGGAACGCCTTTTGCGGCCGTATGGAATTACGACATGCGGGGATGTGCAACGTTTGAATGAGGCGCAACTGCGGGCAATCTTGAAGTCGGAAAGTGCCGCGGACGTTTTGCGACGTTATGCGTTTGGGATTGATTCGTCGGTTGTGGCGTGGGAAGAAACGGAAGAAAAGTCGGTCTCGCGCGAATACACGTTTGGCGAAGATGAGGCGATGCGCGAGGTGGTGCGGACGAAGTTGCTGGAGTTGGTGCAAGAAGTCGGGCGGCGCTTTCGAAAGGTGAAAGGACGTTGGGCGCGGACGGCGCGCATCAAGGTGCGGGATGCGGAGTTCAACACGGTGACGCGGCAGATTTCTTTTGAGGGCGGCGCGGCGCGGGAT
>CAVIVB010000217.1:0-3438 GCA_963645785.1 bacterium | reverse complement strand
GCCCGAAGCCTAAGGTCCAGAGTCGATGGAGACGAAAGGGGCGTCTGATCAGTCAAGATCGGGCGTTCCTTTTGATTCCCTTGAACGGTCATGAAAGTAGCAAAATATGGCTGAAAAGACGTTATTACACGCGTGTTGTGGACCATGCGCATCTGCTTGTGTGCCTGTTTTGAAGGCGGATGGGCGGATGGGTGCGGTGTATTTTGCGAACTCGAACATTGATACGAAAGAGGAATGGGAAAGGCGATTGGAGGCGGCGAAGGTATTGGCCGCGGCAGAAAATGTGCCTTTGTTTGTGGAGGCTTATGACCATGAGGAATGGCTGAGGGAAGTTGCCGCGGGGTTTGAGGGGGAGCCGGAGAAGGGTGCGCGGTGTTTGCGGTGTTTTCGGTATAACATTGGCAAGGCGGTGAAATTTGCCGCGGAGAATGGGTTTGAGGCGGTGACGAGTTCGCTCACGATTAGTCCGCACAAGGTGAGCGCGGCAGTTTTTGAGGCGGGGAAAAGTGCCGCGGAAGGGTCGTGGGTTGCATTTTTGGCGTATGACTTCAAGAAGAAAGATGGATTTCTGAAGAGTTTGAAGCGTGCGAAGGAATTGGGTTTGTATCGGCAGGGGTATTGCGGGTGCGAATTTTCGAAACACGCGGAAAAGCCGGTGGATTTACGCGCGTAAGTTAGCTCGAGTACGCGCGTAAAAAAGGGGATTTTCATACCCCCCAAAAGGGGGTTTTTAGGGGTGCAAAAAGTGGGGGTTAATGAACCGCTAATTTTACGGATAGGAGGTTGGGGAGGGTGGAAAAAAATTGAAGAGATTTGGACTAGTATTTGGTTCTGAAATATGGTATAATATAGGGCGTTATGGAAGCTCTAGCGAAACAGTTGAATGAGACGCTTGGTGACGCGGCGGAATTTCTTTCGCCCGCGGGCCTTCGTATGTATTTTCCGTATGGTGGGATTCTTGGTCAAGGTGCCGAGGCTAAGAAGTGTTCGATCAATGCCACGATTGGAATGGCATTTGAAGAAGATGGGACGCCGCTTGTGATGGATTGTTTCAGCAAGAATACAAAGCTGGATAAGAAGTCGTTTTTGTATGCGGGGTCGTTTGGCATTGCGGCGTTGCGGGATACGTGGCGGGCGATGGAGTTGAAGAAGAATCCATCGTTGAAGAAGGTGGAGTTTTCGAATCCGGTTGTGACGAATGCGCTGACGCATGGGCTTAGAATTGCCGCGGAGTTGTTTGCCGCGCCGCAGGATGTCTTGGTGGTGCCCGATTTGTTTTGGGACAATTATCAATTGATTTTTGGCGAGGCGGTTGGATGCAAGATTGCGACGTTCAACACGTTCAAGGATGGGGCGTTTGATGCGGCGGCGATGAAGAAGGCGCTTGAGGCGCCGACGAAGGGGAAGAAGCTGTTGCTGCTGAATTTTCCGAACAATCCGACGGGTTATACGGCGACGGTGGAGGATGCGAAGGCGATTGTGAAGGCGGTGAAAAGTGCCGCGGCGAAGCAGAAGATTGTGGTGATTTTGGACGATGCGTATTTTGGGTTGGTGTATGAACAGGGGATTCATGAGGAATCGCTGTTTGCGGAATTTGCGACATTGGATGAGAATGTGCTAGCGGTGAAGTTGGATGGCACGACGAAGGAAGATTATGTGTGGGGCTTGCGCGTGGGGTTCATTACGTTTGCGTTCAAGGGCGCGACGGCGGAACAGCTGAAGGCGTTGGAGGCGAAGGCGGCGGGGAATGTGAGGAGTTGCATTTCGAACGCGTCGTCGATTGGTCAGCACATGGCGCTAGCGGCGTATTCGGATGCGAATTATTCGACGCAGAAGAAGCAGAAGTATGCGGTGTTGCGTGCGCGATATAAAGAGATTCGGCGCATTTTGGAAGGGCACAAGGATTACGCGAAGGCGTTTGAGGTGATGCCGTTCAACAGCGGGTATTTCATGTGCGTGAAGCCGATTGGGGTTGAGGCGGAGGCGGTGCGCAAGCATTTGATTACGAAGTATTCGACGGGGACGATTGTGCTCTCCGGGTTGATTCGTTTGGCGTTTTCGACGATTCCGAAAGGGAAGTTGGCGTCGCTTTTTGCGAATGTGGCGAATGCGATTTGGGATTTGCAAAAGAAGAAGTAAAACACCATAGAGAAGAGGAGGAGTGTGCTGAAATGAAGAAGTTGATGCTTGCGATGGGAAGTGCCGCGATGGCGGCGATTTTGTGGGCGGCGGCGCCCGCGGCGAATAAGGCGGAGAGCGTCAAGTTCGCGTCGATTAAGATTGCGGATGTGACGACGACGACGAATGCGATTGTGCGTGTGGCGCAGCATTGTTCGCCTGGCATGGAAGGGATGATGTTTGCGATGCCGATTGTGCAGGCGGTCCTTCAAAATGATTATACGCGGGAGTTGGGGCCGATGCGGAAGGGGGCAAATGTGTTGAGCCTTTTCTATGCGACGGAGGAAGCGTTGACGTCGGATGAGATGATGGAGGAGGCGGATGTTGTGGTGTTGTATCCGACGGCGTGGACGAAGGAAAAGTTCCTCGCGGCGCACACGAATGCGGTCGAGAAGAATGGCGTGATTCAATATTCGTTCAAGGGCGGCAAGACGATGGATGCGGTATTTTCGGCGGATGGGAAGTGGGTTGCGACGAGCGATGCGCCGGGTGCGGCGTTGAGGGGGATTAAGGAAATTGCCGCGGCTGAGAAGTCGATGGGCGGGGATGTGGTGCAATTTGAGGCGTCGCGTTTGGACCATTTGCGTTTTTCGCCGGTGACGCCTATTATGAAGGAGAAGGCCGATACGCTGGATGAGGTGATGGAGATGATGCGGCAGTTGGAGCGCGGCGAAATTGGTTTGAAGGTGACGGCGAAGGGGCTGGAGATGCATGGCGCGATTACGCCAAAGGCGGGGACGGAGCTTGCGAAGTGTGGCAAGATTGCGCTCGCGGGCGATGGTGAAGGCGCGGCACTTTTTTCGAATGCGGATGTGCGGGCGGTGTGTGCATTTGCCGTGGCGAAAAATGCGGGCGGGGAGTATGGATTGCAGGGGAAGGACGTGATCGAGATTTTCAAGAAGGCATTCAAGGCGGCGGGCGTTGATTTTGTGAGCGTGACGTATTCGGAGCAGGAAAAGAATAATGGATATAAGACGTATGAAGTGGATGTGGGGAAGTTAACGAAAGAAGTGTATGCGCTGACGCAAACGGGGGCGAAGACGAATCTTTGGGAGGAGCTGGATAAGGCCGCGGAAAAGACAGAAAAGAAGTTTACGGCGGAGGGTCCGGAAGTGCGTGTGCAGTCGATTATGAAGGGCGCGAAGCCTGCGACGACGGCGCGGCAGAAATATGCCGCGGTGATGGGCGATGTGGAAAAGAAGCCGATTCATACGGCGTGGGTGGGGTCGGTGTATGAGGCGTTCCAGATGAGCATGCCGG
>CAVIVB010000216.1:0-3448 GCA_963645785.1 bacterium | reverse complement strand
CCCTCCGATTCGCTTCGCTCATCTTCGGTGCATTTTCGCGGCATTACAAAGGGGGCTCGGGGCGCGAGCCCCGTTTCTGCCGCGGCCTCAATCCCAAATCGTGCACAACACCGTCGCCCAAATAATCCCCACGACCATCCCCCACAATACTTCCTTACGCGTGTGCCCCAATAACTCCTTGAACCGTTTCTTCGGCTTGAACTTCAATTCCTTCAAGTCCTGCACAATCGCGTTCAGCACCTTCGCATGCTCGCCCGCCGCACGCCTCACCGTCGCCGCGTCAAACATCGTAATCACCGCAAACGCCATCGCCAATACCGCCATCGGCGTCCCAAACCCTTCCGTGTACCCAATCGAAAACGCCAGCCCCGCCACCGTCGCCGAATGACTCGATGGCATCCCACCCGTCGACACCAAATACACAAAATCCACCGTATGCGTCTTCCACGCGGCAATAATCATCTTGATAATGGAAGCAAGAATCCAGCCGCCCATCCCGCACCAAAACCACCGGCACGTAAACATCTCCCAAACTTCCCAATGACTCACCGCGGCAAACATCTTACTTCCTTTCTAGCGCCAAACGTATGCGCTCTTCCAAATCATTGCGCCCCAACGCCTCCAACAACTCATCCATCTCCCCTTCCATAATCCGGTCCAACGCATAAATCGTCAAATCAATCCGATGGTCCGTCATCCGATTCTGCGGAAAATTGTACGTCCGAATCCGCTCGCTCCGATCCCCACTCCCCCTCAGCGTCAACCGATTCGCCCCCACCTTCGCCTCTTCTTCCCGCCGCCGCAAATCCAATATCCGCGCCTTCAACGTCGCCAAACACTTCTCCCGATTCCGAATCTGACTCCTCTCATCCTGGCACACCGCGACAAGCCCCGTCGGCAAATGCGTCATCCGCACCGCGCTCTCCGTCTTATTCACGTGCTGACCCCCCGCGCCGCCCGCACAAAACAAATCAATCCGAATATCCTTCTCCGGTATCTCCAAATCGCTCTCCTCCATCGCATCCGCCTCTGGAAACACCACCACCGTCGCCGCGCTCGTATGTATCCGCCCCTGCGCCTCCGTCACCGGCACCCGCTGCACACGATGCCCACCCGACTCAAACCGAAACCGCCCATACGCACCCTCCCCCACAACCGTAAACACAATCTCCTTGTACCCATCCAAACTCGTCTCATTCTTGTGCATCACCTGCACCTTCCAACCCTTCGCCTCACAATACCGCCCATACATCCGAAACAAATCCCCAGCAAAAAGCGCCGCCTCTTCTCCACCCGTCCCCGCGCGAATCTCCATCACCGCATGACGCCCCTCCAACGGATCCGGCGGCAACAACGCCGCCAAAACCCGATGCTCCAACTCAGGCAAACTGCCGCGCAACTCCTCCAATTCTGCCGCGGCCACATCCCTCAATTCCTCATCCGCCAAAAGCTCTTCATTCCCCTCAATATCCTTCAACGCCTTCTCATACGCCCCAAATGCACTCTCCAACTTCTTCAAAAATGTATGATCCCTCAGCGTCGCACGATACTTCCTCTCGTCCGACAAAACAGCCGAATCGCCCAGCGCGGCTTCGACACCCGCTAGACGACTCAATACCGCGCGAATCTGACCGACGTCAATCACGCCTCGATCTCGTCGCTCCTCCGCGGCACTTTTGCCGCGAAAAGAGCTTACTTCGCAAACTTCGCGTAACGCTTCTTGAACGAGTCAACACGTCCTTCCGTGTCAACCATCGTCTTCTGACCCGTGAAGTACGGATGACAAGCCGAGCACGTGTTGACCGTCATTTCCTTCTTCGTCGAGCGCGTATGAATAACGTTCCCGCACGCGCACGTAATTGTGGCGTCACCGTAAGCCGGATGAATATTTTGCTTCATAATCTTCTTAGCCTTTCGAAATTGAGCGCATATTATACCATATTTCACCCACTCCCGTCAAGGGGGTATTTTCAACTTTTTTTCTAACCAACCCTTCCCACCCCCAAAATCTGCCGCGCCTCTACAAGCAGGGAAGCGGGCTGTCAGCCCCCGAAACCTTGGACCTTACCGAATCCGTATGCAAAAGCTCGACTGCTCCACCGTGTAAAGTGCAACCTCTCGCGCATTGAGCATGTAATTCGACGCCAATTCAATCTTCAAATATTTCGCCCCGCTCATCAACTTCTTATCCAAAATCACATCCACAGTCGAATCAAGTTCGCTCGAGGAAGCGCCCGCACACTGGTTCTCATGCTGCATCGTCTCCGTCGCAACTGGCAACTTCACCCATTCCATCGCTGGAATATCCGCCTCAGCCTGAATCCAATAAAATTCCCGCGCCGTAATCGCTTCCACCTGCGTGGCCCCGCTCCAATCAGGCTCCTCACTCGGCTTAGCCACATAAATCCCCTTGATAAAATGCGAACGAATCCAACAACTATACCCACAATCCAAACGCGCCCACACCCTCAAAACCGCATAATCCAAACTCGGATCCAACTTGAAAATCAACTGTTGCGCACGACCAGTATTATCGCCAAAAGAACCATACTTTCCATCATACAAAGCCTGCGAAGAATTACTCGCGCCCGTTGGATTCTGCTTGTCCCACACATATAACCGCGGCGTCGCCACCGCCCCACGCGCGGCAAATTGATACACCCCAGGCGCCGCAAACCAAGTCGCATCCCCCGCCGAACGATAGAACAACTTCGCATACGTCCGCCCACTCGCAATCCCATTCGCCACAATCTCAAACGCCCCACCCGTCGCAAATGTCCCGTCCGCCCGATATATCGTGCCATTAGCCGCCCACGCCGAATAGTCCGCACCGCAATCTTCCTTCGCCACCCCCACACTCACTTCAACCCCAGCCGCCGTCGGCGCATACTTCACCTTCCCAGAAAACGCATAATTCCCTTCCTTCGCATTGTCCTCCCGCGGCACAGTCATCCTCACCACCGCATCATCCGAATACAATTGAACCTTGAAATTCATTTGCCCATTACTATGCAATCCTCCCCTTATCGGCCCATAATTATCAAAAAAGTAATACCGATGCGCCCCAATCCCTTCATAACTTGCAAGCCCACCCGTCTGAGACGCCGCACCTAAATAGTTCGACACCACAAGTTCCATCCCCTCCGTGCTCGTGTACGGACCCGGCTCATCCGCTCCCCACACACGAAAATCCTGCCACCGTTCCGCAAATCCAGACCGCCCATCATACTTCACACCAGACAGCTTCCGCGGCGAACCGACATCCACCCACATCCCTCCAGATTCAGAATAACTAATCCCCCAAAATGGCACCATCGGATAGTCGCTAGCCGCATTCTCCGCCCAATTCCCAGACTGATACGCATAAACAGGCAATTCCACCCCCGTCGGTGTCGTCGCCTCATCTGCCATCGCCTCACCACCAATCGAGCCCATCAACAGCCCCGCG
>CAVIVB010000215.1:0-3457 GCA_963645785.1 bacterium | reverse complement strand
CCTTCACCCGCAACGCCACCCGCACCAATCGTAATAGCATATTCCCCTTTAAGAATCAAATTGTTTGTAATAACAACACCGCCGCCTCCGCCGCCAGCACCACCACCTCGAACAAGCTGTTTAGTGTGCGTCACCCGTCCGCCGCCGCCGCCGCCGCCAACCGCCAAAATCCGCGCCGTCGCCGCCTTCGGCAAAACCAACTTACCCCCCGCCGTCACATTCGTGTACGTAATCACCAAATCCCCATCCACCCAATTCGTCTCGCCCCCATCAAACTTGACCAATCCCGCGGCCAAATCCTCCTGCATATCGTCCCACACGCTCGCACGCGCAAACAAAGCACCCCCCGCGCAGACCGCCATCACCAGCAGCCTCCGCACGAGCGCCCAACTCAAAATCTCTATCAACTTCGTCTTCATAACGCTACCTTCCGCGGCACTTTTTCCGCGGTTTTTCTCGACGGTCGCGCCCTGAGGGTACAGTTCGCCCATCTTGAATCGACGTAAATTATAGCATATTTCACCGCAACTTTCAACCCCCAATCGCACTTTTTTTCACTTTTTCTCAAGCCCCTTCCGCCCCCTCACCTACTGCAAACGCATAATAAATGGCGGTGGCGGCGCCTTTGTCGTCTCAAATTCCATCCATTCCATATCCGCCGATCCATTCCCTTCCGCATCAAACGCCCTCACCCTCCATCTATACTTCGTCCGCGTTTCGAGCCCTCCGACCCTCATCCGCGCCCGCCCGCTGCAAAACCGCCGCGCCACCAAATTCGTCACCACATACGCCTCCCTCACCTCCCGCGCAAACCCAACCGCGTCCACCCACACCCGCCGATTCCCACCTTCATAAACCCCTTTCTTTACGAGCGAGCGCACCACAATCTCCGCCCCCGCGCTCACCCCCTCCATCCCCATCACATACTCCTTCATCTCGTCCCCAATCACCACCCGCCCCAACTCATTCGTCACCCCTCCCGCGACCCATTGCACCGGCATCACATTCCCCTCCTCCTTGTTCGGATACCGCCGCGCCCTCACCACCAAACTCATCCCCTCATACGTCCCCAAACCCGGCCGCACCACCAGCCCACCTGCCACCTCCCCCGACCCAATCTGCACCACCCCAACCATGTTCGTCGGCACCTTCAAAACCCATCCATGCAAACCCTCTCCCAATTCCCCATCCTCCACGTCTCGAGCCTGTCGACCCCCGTTCGCCACCAAATCGAATGTAAAGTTCGTCACATACTCCGCGGCAAAATCCACCCCCTCCAACCGCTCCACCTCCACACAATTCGACACAATCCCCGCCCCATTTTCCCACGCCACCCAAACATCAACCCCATTCGTCTCCACCACCCGACACCCCACCGGCATCTCCGCCAGCCCCACCCCAAAAATCCTCGCCTCGTAAAAATACGTATTCCCACTCCCAGCCCCCGAATAAAACGAAAACGCCCTCACCCCAGCCCCCACCGGCCACCCAATCCGCACCTCCTCCTTCTCCCCACTCGCCTGCACCTCCTGCGTCCACACCGAATTCGTCCACACAACCCCTCCCACAACAGGCGAAAACTTCGTCTTCCGCGCCTTCTCCGTCGCCGTCGTATTCTTCAAAATAATCACCACCGACGTCACCGCAAATCCAAAATCCGGCGATATCACCTGCCCACCCTCCTCCGCTCGAATATACGCCGCCTCATTCGACTTATTGAAAAATATCTTCGGACCATACACCCACCCCGTCCCATTCGTCAACCCCTGACTAAACTCAACCTTCACCTCATTCCCCAACCCCTCAATCGGCACCCCAACCCACAAAAAAATCGCCGCGAAAATGGCCAAACCCCATCGCTTCCGCCTTCTCCAAGCGGAAATTATTCCTATTCTATTAACCTTTCGCATATTGTTTTGTTCATATTATATCATATTCCTCTCCAAAATGCTAGCACAAACTTTCCCCGCGGCAAAAATTTTCTTCCCGCCCCAAACCAAATCTGCCGCGGTTACCACCAGCTGTCCCGCGTTTTGCCATGCCGCGCTCCGCCGCGGCTCAATACAGGGGAGCGGGGGCGGTCAGCCCCCGAAACCTTGGGTTACTGCACCCGAATGCACAATCCCGTCGGGTCCCCATCCTGCGGCAAATGCACCATCCAAGCCTTCCTCTGCCCAGCCGAATTCGTATACACACCAAAACAATCTTCCGGCGCGGCACTTTCTTCATATGTGCCCGGCGTCAATTTCGCCGCTAATGCCTTCCATCCTTGCTTTTTTGAACAATACATAATCACACGCCGATCTTCAGAATCCGCCGCGCGCGCTGGAAACGCCGCCGTAATCACATCCATTACTTGAGGCGGCAACGGCGCACCCAACATCGTCAAATGTTCCAAATTAACAAGCCCACCAAACTCACCACCCGCCAAATTCGTCAACGCTGGCATATAAACACAAAGATCCTTCATATGAATCGCACTTCCCAAGAAATGACCACCCAAATCCTTCCCCATCCGATGAATCTTCGGCCACTTCATCGTAAACGAAATCAAATTCGTATTGCCGCGGAAAAATTGATCAGCACCACCCGTAGCACCCAAAACACCATTCTTGTTCTGACCCAAGAACGGACCCTCCAACCACAAATTCGTCACGCCGCCAACATACACCGTGTCGGTTTGATTCGTCACCTTCAGCGTCCCCGTCACCGAACTCGGCAAACCGCTCAAAAGCGCCTGAAGACACGGACTCACCAACTCACTAATATCATTCGTAATCGGCACATTCGTAAATACCTCAGAATTATAACGGAGCAAATTCGGACACCGCGCCTGGAAATTCGTCATATTCACACACCCCGCATACGCCTTCCACCTCATCTCCGTCAGCGCATCCCCAGCAAAAACAAGCCGCCTCAAAAACTTATTGTTCTGAATCTGCGGAATGTTCTTCATGTGCGTCGCCCAAATCTCCGTCACCGCATTCGTAATCCCACCCGCATAATCAAAGTCAAACAACTGAATCGGCACCAACGCATCCGCTGTCTGAACCTTCACATTTTGCAAGTCCAACACGCCCTCACCACGCAATATCGTCGGATTATTAAATTGCAAATACCCCTTCGCCGCATCCCACCAACGCACCGACAAAACCCAATCACCCTGCACAATGCATTCCGCATTCGCCGGATTCCCCTCTTGCTTGGCCGTGTAATACGTCCAAACATTATCCGCGGCAAAACTTCCGTTCGCCCCAAAAATAACCGCCGCGACCACCGCGGCACTTTTCAACAAACTCTGCTTCATTCGCTTTAACCTCTTTATTATTGGACTTGGCCACCTCCAGCTACCCGCCAAAAGGACCTCATCCACCTAAGATGCCCCTTATTATACCATATTTTTTTCTAGGTCAATCCCCTATTTTTGACTAGTTATAAACCAAATCTGCCGCGCTCC